>CAQBGY010000083.1 GCA_948759685.1 uncultured Eubacterium sp. | reverse complement strand
TTCTCTGTCTGTATTTCTTCAGCAGGAAAGTCACTCCTCGACAAACCGGAATTTATTTCAAATGTTCTTTTACCGGAACTTCTGTTTTCTCGTTATAACAATCAAACAATTCTTCTAGCTCATCTGTGTTCTGCTTCTTTGTAAACAGACTGACAATCGGAACTATAACCAATCCGCCAACCATTGCAATAACACCTGAGTTAATAGAAGACTTAAATATATAATCAAGAACAGTTCCCCATCCTGAAGTATCAATTCCTCCAAGTGTAATTACTAACTGAACGACTGCAATTCCGCAACCCCAGACAAAGCACACAACTGTCGCCGCTTTTGTTACACCCTTCCAGTATAATCCATAAAGAAATGGTGCAAGAAATGCTCCTGCAAGTGCTCCCCATGAAACACCCATCATCTGGGCAATAAATGTTACTTCCGGATGTGCATCTTTAAAAATTGCAATCACTGCCGATACGAGAATAAAGAATACGATAAATAATCTCATAATACTTACTTGTTTCTTATCTGACATCTCTTTCTTTGATGCCGGCTGAATTACATCAAGCGTAAATGTTGAACTCGATGTAAGAACCAGTGAAGAAAGAGTTGACATAGAAGCAGACAATACTAAAACAATAACAACCGCAATAACCAATGCCGGCAAAGTTGAAAGCATTGTTGGAATAATTGTGTCAAACAACGGCTTTCCTGTCATCTCATTCATAACAACCTTATCACTGTATAATCTGCCAAATCCACCTAAGAAATAACATCCTCCCGCAACAATAATTGCAAAAACGGTAGAAATAATTGTTCCTTTATGTATATCTTTTTCACTTTTAATAGCATAAAACTTTCCAACCATCTGCGGCAATCCCCATGTACCAAGTGATGTAAGTATAACAACGAACAATAATGCCAATGGATCCGGTCCTAAAAAGGCAGTATATGCTCCTTTCCATCCTGCATCCCCTGTTACACTTGCAAGACTCTTTGTAGCTTCAATAAGACCACCGTTATCTATAAGCACTGCACCAATTACAGCACAAATACCAAACAGCATAATAATTCCCTGAATAAAATCATTAATGGCGGTTGCCATATATCCGCCAAAAATTACATAGATTCCTGTAAGAACTGCCATAACAACAATAACAACCCAGTAAGGAATATCAAATACAAGGCCGAACAAACTGGAAAGACCATTGTATAAAGATGCTGTATATGGAATCAAAAATATAAACACGATAACTGATGCTGCCACTTTCAGTGGTGTAGACTTAAATCTCTTTCCAAAAAAGTCCGGCATAGTCTTTGCATCAATATGCTGTGTCATAACTCTTGTCCGTCTTCCAAGTACGTTCCATGCAAGAAGCGAACCAATAAAAGCGTTGCCAAGTCCTGCCCATGTAGACGCAAGACCAAAATTCCATCCAAACTGTCCGGCATATCCTACAAAGATAACCGCCGAAAAATAAGATGTTCCAAAAGCAAAAGCTGTAAGCCATGGACCTACAGAACGTCCTCCCAAAACAAATCCGTTAACATCTGTTGCATGTTTTCTTGTGTAAAATCCTACAAAAATCATCACTGCAAAAAATGCAACAAGCATAATTGAACATAATGTCTCTGTCATAATGTTCCCTCCATCTTTTTAATATTTTTATTCGTCGCACTTTAAACCGTTACGCTTTAAAGTAATAAAGCGATTATACTATAATAGTACATAATATGTCAATATTTACTTTTTTTGTACTTGTTCCTGTCTTTTTATTGTATTAATAGAATCAATAATTTCATATAATCTATATAAGAAAAAAGAGTTTGTTTTTCTACGAACATTTTTGAAAACAAACTCTTTATTATATTAAATTAATGCAATTCCTTAATCCAGCATCTTCTCCGTCTGTGCTCTATCTTATCAAATCTCTTCCATAATGAATGAACTTTTATATTATCTTCCAACATAGGTCCGGTCTCTGCATATTTCATTCCATCTTTAATCGCAGCCCTCAGTATCTCCGTTACTAAAACAGCAGGCAGTCCTTTATTCTTATACTCATCTAACACACCAACCAGATATAATTCTAATGTTTCCGGTTTAGAAAATGGGGCATATAATAATCTTGCCCATCCAAAAGGAAACAATCTGCCACGTGATTTTTTGGAGGCCTGTCCCATAGATGGAACTGTCACACCAATACCTACCATTCGTCCATTTTCATCTACAATTAGAGAAATAAATCGTACGTTTACCATCAGAATAAACTGTCCAACATATTTCTTAATCATTTCATCTGTTAAATCTACCTCTCCGTAAAGCACTTTTGCAGTATCATTAATCACTGAAAAAACGTTACCTATATACTTTTTAAGCTGTAGACGGTTTTTCAATTTTACAACCCTTAAATTATTTTCCTTTAGAACACGTTCCTCCATCTTTTCAAAAACTTTCGGAAGTTCTTTTGGAATATTGATTCTATTCTCAATCCAATCTACTGATTTTCCATAACCAAGACGTTCCATATGTTCTTTATAATATGGGGCATTGTTGATAGTAATAAAAATACCATCATACTCGAACCCCTCAATTAACATACCTTCCTGATCCAAATCGCAAAATCCCATTGGTCCATGAACTGCATCAAGCCCTTTTTCTCTTCCCCAGTCCTCGACCTGTTTAAACAGTGCCGCTGATACCTCGTAATCATCTATAAAATCTACTCTTGTGAATCGAATTCTTTTCCTATTCCATTTTTCGTTCGCTTTATGACTGATAATTGCACCTATACGTCCGACACATTCGCCATCTTTATATGCTAACCACTGTCTTGACTCTGCATATGCGAAAGCCGGATTTTTCTTTGGATTAAAATTAGCCATCTCATCTGAAATCAAATCCGGCATTGCCTGCGGTACATCCCGATACATTTTTTCATTAAAACCCGCAAATGTACGCAAGTCTTTTCTTGTCTTTACTTCTTTAATTACTATCATTTTTTATCCCACGTTTTTTCATAATTTATTTATTGTATATTAGCGATTTTCAATCTCCCGAATCATGTCTACTCTTCTCTGATGTCTTCCACCTTCAAATTCAGCATCAAAAAACTCGTCCAAAATCATTTTTGCCAATTCTGTACCGACAACTCTGGCTCCAAATGCAATGATATTTGCATTATTATGCTGCTTTGTCAATCTTGCAGAATATGGCTCACTGCAAACTGCTGCAATTACTCCAGGCACTTTGTTTGCTGAAACAGAGATTCCGATTCCGGTTCCACAAATAAGCACACCATAGTCTACTTCTTTGGAAACAACTGCACGTCCCACTTCTTCTCCTTTTGCAGGATAATCGCATTTTATAATCTCACCATCTTCATCGTAACCGGTTCCATAATCAACACATTCGTAACCCTTTTCTGACATATACTGAATTAATTCATTTTTCAAATCAATTGCCGCATGGTCACAGCCAAATCCTATCTTCATTCTTATTTCCTCTTATTTCCTATTATTTATATATATTTTTTTAATGTTTTTATTTTACATAATATGTCGACTACTGTCAAATATCATTCATTAAATGCATAAAGAAAAAGCAGGAGATTTTCATCATCCTGCTTTTTTCAATGCCGGTGACCGGAATCGAACCGGTACTGTGTTGCCACAACAGGATTTTAAGTCCTGCGCGTCTGCCAGTTCCGCCACACCGGCATATCTGAGTGGGCAGAGAAGGATTCGAACCTTCGAAGGCGGTGCCAACAGATTTACAGTCTGCCCCCTTTGGCCACTCGGGAATCTGCCCATAATAACTAAGAAAGCGATTGCTGTATTAAATATAATCGAATCGGGCTTGCTCGAATGAGATTATATTTAATGCAGAAGTCATTTGCGAAGCAAATGACAGTGAGCAAACTTGTTTGCGAACTGCTTTCTTATTTTAGAAAGAAGTGCGAACTACTTTCTTCAAATGGAAATTTTTCCTTTAACAATATACATTTATATCATACTTAAACCAAAAGTGCAATTAATTTTTTTAATGTCCAACGAAAACTTTGACATCTTTCCTTATAAATAATATACTATTGTTAATTAATCAATAAAGGAGTTTCTTATGAGACAAAAAAAGAGATCAAAAACTCGTATTTTATGGGGTATTATCTTTGTAATCGCTCTCGTCATCTGTCTTATATCAGGCTATAAACTTATCTCCTATTTTTTAAGCAATGGCGGAGATACAGACAAATATCTAGAAGCAACAACTACAAATTTTGATTCCTCACAATTTGCAGAGAATCATAATATTAACTGGACGAAATTAAAAGAAGATAACCGCGATATTTATTCGTGGATATATATTCCAAACACAAAAGTAAATTATCCTGTAGTTCAGTCTTCAAAAAAAGAACCTGATGACTTTTATTTAAACCATAATATTTATAAGAAATATGAATTTGCCGGAGCAATTTATAGTGAAAAACACAATACTCTTACATATTCAGATCCGGTAACAATATTATATGGACACAATATGAACAACGGTTCTATGTTCAAAACGCTTCACAAGTTTGAAGAACCGTCATTTTTTAAGAAAAATAAATATATCTATATTTATATGCCAAACAGGAAATTGACTTTTAAAATTTATGCTGCATATGAATATGATGACAGACATATCATTAATTCTTTTGATTTCAGTGACAAAAAAATTCTGAAAAAGTATCAAAAATATACATTAAATCCTGACTCAATGATAAAAAATACAAGAAAAGTTTCTTTAAACACAAACAGTAAAATAATTACATTAAGCACTTGTACAGACGGTGCAGAAAACACAAGATATTTAGTACAGGGGGTTCTCATAAAAGATGAGCAAACAAATTAAAAAATACGATGAATTATATAGTAACATTGAATTAGTTCCGGATGAAGCAATCAAAGATACAGATGATCCTCAGGGATTTGACGTAGACTGGGATTTAGTAGAAGAAAAATATCAACAGCATCGCCATGGGCATCACCACCACAGCTCCGGACATTCACATCACCACTCTTCCCATTCTGAACATTTATCTGACAGTAAGGAGAAGAACCAGAAAGGTAAACAGAAAAAAACTCCAAAGAAGAAATGGAGCAAAAAAAAGAAATTTTTAATTGGAATTTTAATTTTCTTTATATGCCTGATTATTGGGGTGATTTCAACATTTTTTATATTAAGATATTTAGGAAAACAGGCAATGCTGAACTATGACAACTTAAATATTACTGTTCCTGATGGGATTGATTATGATGATAATGGGCGGATTATTTATTACAATGGACACACATATCAATTTAACGAAAATATTGCCAGTGTGCTATTTATGGGTATTGACAATCGCGAGTTAAAAGAAAATGCTATTGCGGGTACAGCAGGTCAGGCAGATGCTTTATATTTATTTACATACAATGCATTAAATGGTGAAATTAAAGTTCTAAGCTTAAACCGTGATACAATGACTGATATCAGCAGATACGATGCGGGTGGAAAATACTACGATACTACCACTACCCAGTTATGTTTAGCTTATGCATATGGAGATGGAAAAACCCTCAGTGCAGAAAATCAGGTCACAGCAGTCGAACGTCTGCTATATAATGTTCCTATTAATGCATACTATGCGATTAATTTAGACGCAATTAAAATCTTAAATGATGACATTGGTGGGGTAACATTGACACCGGAATATACCTTTGGCAGTTTTGTAAAAGGACAACAGACTACTATTAAAGGTGATATGGCAGAAGAATTTGTCAGACACAGAGATACAAGTTTATTAGACGACAACCTGAGACGTATGGCATGCCAGAGATTATATATTAATTCGTTTGCAAATCAGATTGTTCCTGCAATTAAAAAGGATTTACAGGTTCCGATAAAACTATATCAACATTCATCTGATTATACTGTAACAAATATTAAGATGCCGATACTTACTTACTTAGCTTCATCACTGGCTACTAAATTCACAGGTCTTAATATGAAAATAACGAATGGTAAATATATAGATAACCCTACTGATGCAGCTGCTCAGTTTAAAATTGATAAAAAACCATTATTTGAAACTGTATTAGACTTTTATTACACAAGAATAGATTAAAATATTAAAAAACAAAAAAATATTGATTTTTCTCTTTTATTGTGTATAATTGTATAGAGTGTTTATTAATTTCGATGGAGGTATATATCATGAAAAAAAGTATTTTAGTTTTAATAGCTACATTAATATTGACATTTTCATTTGCTACTACTTGTTTTGCAAAAGTTAGTCCAGCCGGAACTGTAAAACCTACTGAAGAAGAAACAACAGATGGTGGAAGTTCAGTACCAAACAATCCAAACGGTTCTGATAAATCACCAAAAACTGGTGTTGAAACAGCAATTCCTATGATTGCACTAATTACAGCAGCAGGTGTTATGCTCGTAGCCAAAAAAGAAAGTGCAAAAGCAAATTAATTATAAAAAAAGTGATTTCTTAATGAAATCACTTTTTTATTTTTATATATTTATAAAACCGCTCAATTACGAACTACTTATTTTTATAAACTACAGAACTATTTCCTTTTACTGAAATAGAAAGATTTCCACCATCAGCGTTTACCATAATTCTTCCACAATTATAAAATTCCCGGCTGGTCTCTAACAATCTTATCCATATGGCACTATTATTTCCCAACATCCACACCGGTATCTGAAGTATCTTATCTTCATCAGAAGTATTAACTGCTGTCACAACTGCTTCATTCTCTAAAAATCTTCCATAACAGATGATATCTTTGTCCGCTATCAAAGGCATATAAGAACCAATTTTCAGTACTTTATTCTGCTTGTGTAAACAGATTGCCTCTCGATAAAACTCCATAATCTCCAAGTCTTCTTTTCCCCATGGGTATGTCCTTCTATTGTCAGGGTCTGTCCATCCACATACTCCTGCCTCATCCCCATAATACAATGTCGGTGCACCGGGCAGTGTCATCTGCATTACAACTCCCTGTTTAAATATTGCCTTGTCAACATTTTCACCGGCAGCCTTTGCACCTGCTGTTCCGGTTCTTCCTACCATTTTATTTGTTCTTGTCATAAATCTGGAATGATCATGATTTGATAATTCATTCATCGCTACCAGTAAAGACTGATTCTGCATTCTTGACATCTGGTATTGCATTGTTTTATAAAAAATCTCTCCATTGCCACGCATATCCGGATTAGCATTGTCAGAATGTTTATCTACCCCTGTCAAAAACCATGTAACCGGATCCATAAAGGCATCGTAATTCATTACAGTATCCCATTCATCTCCCATCAGCCATGAATGTGCATCACCATAATGTTCTGCCAATATAATAGCATCCGGATTTGCCTCTTTCACAGCTTTTCTGAATCTCTTCCAAAAACTATGATTAAACTCTGAACTATGGGATAAATCAGCAGCAACATCCAATCTCCAGCCATCCACATTAAAAGGTGGAGAAACCCACTTTTTAGCAATTTCCAAAATATAATTACAAAGTTTTTCACTGCCCTCATAATTTAATTTTGGAAGTGTATCAAACCCCCACCAGCCTTCATACTCTCCATTATCCGGCCAGTTTTCTCCTGTAAATTTAAAATAAGAATGATAAGGACTCTCCTTGCTCTCATATGCTCCTGTCTGATAATCACTATTTCCCCGATATATCTCTTCCCTGTCTAACCATTTATTAAATGAACCGCAATGATTAAATACACCATCTATAATAATCTTTATGCCACGCTCATGGGCCTTCCCAACCAGTTCAATAAATAACTGGTTACTTGCCTCAAGATTTTCCAAATCTGTTGTACGTACCTTATATCTTTCGGCGCTTTTATTGTCTGTATCATACATGTCTACAGTGTTTCCACCATCATTTAAAATCTTTCCGAAATGTGGATCAATATAATCATAATCCTGTGTATCATATTTATGATTGGATGGTGACACAAATAGCGGATTAAAATAAATTACTTCAACGCCTAATTTTTGTAGATAATCCAGTTTATCTATTACCCCCTGCAAATCTCCACCATAAAATTGTCTGGTGCCGTCTGCTGCAGGTATTTCATTCCAGTCTTTTATCGCTGATACACCTTTTCCAATATACACATACTCATTATCGACAACGTCATTCGATGTATCTCCATTACAGAATCTATCCACCATAATCTGATACATAACAGCACCTTTTGCCCAGTCGGGTGTATCAAATCCTGATGTTAATTCAAACTTCCCTTCTTCTGGCACTTCACTGCTAATGCCAAGCATATTAAAATATATTACATCCTGACCATTGAAAACTTTAAAATAATAGGAATACATTTTTTCGGAATCATCCAGAACAGCCGCATAATATTCAAACCTTTCCTCTGTTTCCCTTAACTGCATATTTTTTTCTTCCCCATTAACGCATACAAAGGCACCTGTTATAGTGCCTTTTTTTGCTCTGAGGATAATCTCATATGTTTTTTCTTCCCTTTTATAACGACAAAACTGCCTTGTTCCGTCATGAAATAATAAATCCTGATGAATCATTCTCTATACCTTCTATACTTCATCGAACAGTGCTTCAAATTCTTCCTGTCCAATCTTTTCTTTTTCTAATAATAAATCTGCAGAAGCATGTAATTGTTTTAAATGTTTACCAATAATCTCTTTTGCCTTGCTATAACAATCCTCAACAATATTGCGGACCTCTTCATCGATTGCGGAAGCTGTCGTCTCACCATATCCTTTAGAATGTGCCAGGTCTCTTCCGATAAACACATCATCCGAATCATCATCATAGTTAATCAGACCTAACTTCTCTGAAAAACCATATTTGGTAACCATTGCTTTGGCAGCTGCCGTAGCCTGCTTAATATCCTGAGAAGCACCTGTTGTAATATCATCTAATATTAATTCTTCTGCAATACGTCCTCCCAGGCTGACCATTATTTCCTGTAACATCTTTCCTTTTGTCAGGAACATCTCATCCTTTTCGGGAAGAGGCATTGTATATCCTGCCGCACCTGCTCCGGTAGGAATAATAGATACTGTATGAACCGGTCCTACATCCGGTAATACATGGAACAAAATTGCATGACCAGCTTCATGATAAGCAGTAATTCTCTTTTCCTTTTCAGAAATTATTTTGCTTTTCTTTTCCTTACCAATACCAACCTTAATCATTGCCTGATTAATTTCAGCCTGTGTAATAAATGCTTTTTCTGCCTTCGCTGCCAGTATCGCTGCTTCATTTAATAAGTTCTCTAAATCTGCTCCTGTAAATCCTGCTGTAATGCGGGCAATCTGTTCCAAATCAACATCATCTCCCACAGGCTTATTCTTAGCATGGACTTCCAGAATCTCTGTTCTGCCCTTCACATCCGGTCTTCCTACCATAACCTTTCTGTCAAAACGTCCGGGTCTCAAAATCGCAGGGTCCAGAATATCTACACGATTTGTTGCTGCCATAACGATAATACCTTCATTGACACCAAAACCGTCCATCTCAACAAGCATCTGGTTCAGTGTCTGCTCACGTTCATCATGTCCACCGCCCATTCCGGTTCCTCGTCTTCTTGCCACTGCATCTATCTCATCAATAAACACAATACATGGTGCATTTTTCTTTGCCTGTGCAAATAAATCCCTCACACGGGATGCACCCACACCTACAAACATTTCCACAAAGTCAGAACCCGATATTGTAAAGAACGGTACACCAGCCTCACCGGCTGTAGCCTTGGCAAGCAGTGTCTTACCTGTACCCGGAGGTCCCTCCAGCAACACACCTTTCGGAATTCTTGCTCCTAAATTAATATATTTTTTCGGCTCTTTTAAGAAATCTACAATCTCTTCAAGCTCTTCCTTTTCTTCCTCAAGTCCGGCAACCTTCGAAAAGTCCATATTTTTGATTTCAATCACCATTCTTGCACGGCTCTTTCCAAAATTCGCCATCTTGCCTCCGCCGCCACCGGCATTAGCATTCATCATCATAAGTACCACAACAACTACAACACCTAATAGCAGCATTGGTAATATCGTAGTTAAAAAAATACTGTCCCTGTCGACATCCGGAATATGTGGCTTTAATGTTACATTACTTTCTTTTTTTATTTGCTCTACTTCTTCTATAACTTTGTTTACATCCGGTACATACACAACCTTAGACTCATTATTCTTTAAATGTACCACTAATTTTCCTGTTGGAACCTCTTTATTCTGTTTAATTGTTAACTCTTTTACACTTCCAGCCCTAAGGTCCGCCAGAAAATCACTATATGCATAATCACTTTTTACAAAATCCTTGCTAAAACTATAGACTAAATATATTAATAGCAATATAAAAACTACTAAATATATTTTCCCTAATCTGCTCTTATTATTATTCAAAACTGCCTCCTCAAATGCAAATATTATAATTCTACAATTCCAATATATGGTAAATCTCTGTAACTCTGGTCGTAATCAAGACCATAACCGACTACGAATTTATCCTCTATCTCAAATCCAACATAATCTACCTGCACATCATCTACTTCTCTTCGTTCCGGTTTATCCAATAATGTTGTTATCTTCAGGCTTGCCGGTTTTCTCTCTTTTAACATTGGAATTAATCTGCTTAACGTATTTCCTGAATCAATAATGTCTTCCACGACAATGACATCCCTTCCCTCAATACTCTCATCAAGATCCTTGTTAATTTTAATATTTCCTGAACTCTCTGTTCCTGAGCCATAACTGGAAACACTCATAAAATCAAGTGTAATCGGAACAGTAATTCTTTTTGCCAGCTCACATGTATAAAATACACTT
>CAQBGY010000082.1 GCA_948759685.1 uncultured Eubacterium sp. | reverse complement strand
CCATGAGTAGCTGTCGAACGTACTTTCTGTTACATAACGGAAAATCTTAACTTTGTCATTCGTATTGCCCTGCCTTAAAATACGCCCCTCCTGCTGTTCAATGTCGGAAGGACGCCACGGCACATCAAGGTGGTGTAATGCTATCAGTCTGTCCTGCACGTTTGTACCTGCGCCCATTTTCTGTGTAGAGCCTAATAAAAAACGAACCTGCCCGCTTCTTACTTTCCCGAACAGCTCCGCTTTCCTTGTTTCCGTATTCGCCTCATGTATGAACGCTATTTCCTCTGGTGGTACTCCCTTCTCCGTCAGTTTGTTTTTTATGTCCTCATATACATTAAATGTTCCATCGCCTTTCGGTGTCGATAAGTCACAAAAAATGAGCTGGGTGGACTTCTGCGCCTTTGTCTGCTCCCATATCTCAAACGCTTTTTCCACACAGACGCTTGCTTTTGAATTTTCCGCATCAGGAAGCATATCGTTGATTAGACGCTGATCCAGCGCCAGTTTTCTTCCGTCATTTGTGATTTTCAACATATTATCAACCGCAGCGTCCACTTTACGGTCACGCACTGCCTCTGCCCTGTCTGCCAGCGAGGAAACCATGTCCTGCTGGTATTCGCTCGGCTTTAGCACCACGTTTTCATATTCCGCTTCCGGCACGGGAAGGTTTAACATATCCGGTGTCTGAATGTCTGCGCTTTCTTTGAATAAAGAGATAAGCTCCGGTAAATTAAAAAACTTTGCAAACCTTGTTTTTGCCCGGTAGCCTGTTCCCTCCGGTGCTAATTCTATCGCCGTCTGCGTTTCGCCAAAAGAGGAAGCCCAACTGTCAAAATGCCCAAGCCCAAGTTTCTGTAACGTGCCATACTGAAGGTATCGCATATTGGTGTAAAGCTCCGTCATGCTGTTAGAAATAGGCGTTCCTGTCGCAAAAGTTACGCCTTTTCCCCCGGTTATTTCATCGAGGTATTGGCATTTTGCAAACATATCGCTTGATTTCTGTGCTTCCGTCTGTGCGATGCCTGCCACGTTGCGCATTTTTGTGTATAAGAAAAGGTTTTTATAAAAATGACTCTCATCTACAAAGAGCCTGTCAACGCCAAGCTGCTCAAAAGTCACTACATTGTCCTTGCGTGTGGTGTCGTTGAGCTTGTCAAGCCTTGCCTCAAGCGATTTCCTTGATTTTTCCATCTGTTTGATGGTGTAGCGTTCCCCGTTATCGGCTTTTGCCATAACGATTGCAGTTTCAATCTCGTCTATCTGCCGTTCAATGATTGCCGCCTGCCGTTCCTGTGAAAGCGGGATTTTCTCGAATTGCGAATGTCCGATGATAACTGCGTCATAATCACCTGTTGCTATCCTTGAACAGAATTTCTTCCGGTTCGCAGGCTCAAAATCTTTCTTTGTGGCTGCTAAAATATTAGCGCCGGGATAAAGGCGTAAAAAGTCACTTGCCCACTGCTCCGTTAAATGGTTTGGCACGACAAATAAACTCTTTTGGCACAGCCCTAGCCGTTTGCTCTCCATTGCCGCCGCTGTCATCTCAAAGGTCTTGCCCGCCCCGACACAGTGCGCCAATAAGGTGTTATCCCCGTATAAAACGTGTGCGACTGCGTTTTTCTGGTGCGGTTTCAGTTCAATGTCCGGTGTCATGCCGGGGAATTTCAAATGCGCCCCGTCATATTCCCTCGGTCTTGTGGAATTGAACAGCTTATTGTATTTTGCCACCAAATCCTGCCGCCTGTCAGGGTCACGGAAAATCCAGTCCCTGAATGCTTCCCGTATGGTATCCTGCTTCTGCGCCGCAAGGGTGGTTTCCTTTTTATTGAGGACTCTTTTTTCTTTCCCGTCCTCCTCTATGGTATCATATACCCGGCTGTCCTTTAAATTCAGCGAATCCTCCAAAATCTGGTAGGCGTTCCTGCGGCTCGTTCCGTAAGTCATGTTCACAAGCGAATTTCCATAATCCGCATTTTTGCCCTTCACGTTCCACTGCCCCGTCACACCGGAAAACTGTATGCCCATCACATTCCGGTTCAATAAGTGCTGCGGCGTTTCAAAAGTGTCACGCATGAAATCCTCAATGTATTCCGGCTTTACCCATGTAGCGCCGATACGCACTTCTATCTCGCTTGCGTCAAGCTCTTTGGGCTGCACCTGCGTGAGCGCCTGCACGTTCACGGTATATTCCGGGTGGTTCTGTGCATAGACTTTTGCCGTTTCCAGCTTATCACGGACATTGCCGCTTAAATATTCGTCCGCTGTTTCCCATTTGTCTGTTACCGGATTCTGGAAGATGATCCCCGCCAGTTCCTCTTTTATGGTATCAATGCTTTTGCCTGACAGCTCCGCCATATAGTCAAGGTCCACTTTCGCTTTCTCCGACAGCGACACGGCAAGGGCTTCGGTTGGCGTGTCAACGCTTGTGACAACCTCCGCTTTCTTGATCGTGCGCTTTGTGAACATATCCGCCTTGCCGATGAATTTCCCTTCCTCGTCCGTCCTTTCAAGGGAGCATAAAAGACAATAGCTGCTGTCCTGATTGAACGCCCTCTTATTGGTCTGCGAATTGATAAGACCGTATTTTTTGGAGAAAATATCATACAGCGAATTTAATTCCGCCTGCTTCTCCTGAATGACAGTATCCGGGTATTCCTCTAACTGCACATGGATAAGCTCCTGTGTGCAGTCCCTGATGTCTACCATGCCCTTGATGCGTTCCAGCATGGTGTCTTTCATGTCCACGGGCTTCATCACGGAATTTTCACGGTAATAAACACTGCCGTCCACCACGCAGAAGCTGTAATTTTTCACGTTTGGGTCTGCCGGGATTGTCTGGTCTGCCGTTTCACTTTCCAGCTCATCAAGCTCCGCTTCCTCTATCTCCCCGTCAATGCGGCTTATGGCTTCTGATAGCTGCTCCGCAAAGGGTCTTGTGGTGTCAGGCTGGCAGGTGCTTTCCATGCCATAGGGACCGGAAACCATCTCCATTTTTCCTATAATCATCTCCGGGTGTTCGGCAAAATAGCTGTTCATGGCAATACCGTTTGTATCTTCTGAAAGATGTACCCAGTCCGGCTCTAAATCCATAATCCGGTCACGCTTCTTTAAGAATAAAATATCGGAAGTGACTTCCGTTCCTGCGTTCTCCTTAAAAGCGGTATTGGGCAGCCTGACCGCCCCCAAAAGCTCTGCCCTCTGCGCAAGGTATTTCCGCACTTCGGGGCTTTTCTTGTCCATTGTTCCCTTGCTCGTCACAAAAGCAACCACGCCACCCGGACGCACTTTGTCCAGCGTTTTTGCAAAGAAATAATCGTGGATAAGGAAATTATTTTTATCATACTGCCTGTCAGACACTTTATACTGTCCAAAAGGCACATTCCCTACTGCAACATCAAAGAAATCGTTGGGATAATCTGTTTTTTCAAAGCCGGAAATCTTGATATTTGCGTTGGGATAAAGCTGTTTTGCAATCCTTCCGGTAATCCCGTCAAGCTCCACGCCGTACAGCCTGCTTTCCTGCATCTTTTCCGGCAGCATACCGAAGAAATTGCCGATGCCCATAGCAGGTTCAAGCACATTCCCTTTTGCAAAACCCATGTTCTCTAAGGCTTCATAAATGCTGCGGATAATGACAGGGCTTGTGTAATGGGCATTTAAGGTACTCTCCCTTGCGGAAGCGTATTCTGCATCGGACAGCAGGCTTTTCAGTTCCCGGTATTCCCCCGCCCATGCGCTTCTGCTTTCATCAAAGGCATCCGCAAGACCGCCCCATCCGACATACTGTGATAAAATCTTTTGTTCTTCCGGCGTGGCTGTGCGGTTCTCTCCCTCAATCTTCTCAAGGGTGCGGATTGCTTCGATATTCCTCCTGAATTTCTCTTTAGGCGAAAAACCTTCCTTCGCCTTTGACTCACCGATTCCGAGGGCATCGTCCGTGATGTGGAAATTTACAGCATTGGATTTATCAATCTGTGCCGCTTTTTTCGGTTCTGCCTGTTTTGTGGTCACTGGCTGAACCGGCATGGCATTTTCTGTTTCCTTTGCCATAAGGCGCTCAAAGTTCTCCCTGCTCTCTGCCCGGAAGATCGGGTAAAGCAGTTTCGGGTCACGGAGCTGCACTTCCCTGTCAGAAATATTTTCAATGATAAACTCCGTCCCCTCAATGGTAACGGTATCGCCAACTTTGTAATCCTGCTTTCCCGGTTCAGCTTTCTCCGGTTCTCCAAAATGCAGCTTCTCAACAGCCACATCATAGGGCAGGTTGTTTTTTTCGCCCGGATAGACCTTCACCGTTTCCGTTGTATAACCTGTCTGGTCAGGTTCTTTTTCTTCCGGCATAAACAAATGTGCGTTCCGTTCATCCTGCCGGAGCAGCTTTGCAAAGTTCTCCCTGCTTTCTAATCGTCGAGGAGGATTGAACAGGGAACGGTCCATAATCTCGACATTCCAATCATCGGTTCGGGTAATCTCATAGGGCTTATTGTCTATATATACAGTATTCCCAACCCGGTAATCCGGCTTCAAATCATTCTGCAATGCAGAATGATTGACATCATGTCCAGAAGTTTCCATTCCCGCCTCTGCTTTTACACGTTCCACATACGCCCATTCCGCCGTTTCCTGTCTGTCGGTTTCCTTTTCAACCTGATGCAGATATTCCTCTGTTTCCTCCGCTGTCGCAAAGGTGCGTACTGTTCCATCGCTTTCATGGAAATACTCATCACGAATATCGTCCCAAACAGCAAAATCTTCCCCCGGTGCAAAGGCATCGCTTGTTTCCGTGACGGAAAATCTCTTGTAAGTTTCAACCTCATTTTCTTTTGCGACCTGCTCTGCAAAGGCAAGCATAGCTTCCGCTTCTTTTGCAGCTTCGCCGCTTTCCAGCTTCCTACGGGCTTCGGCGGCATCCATATCCGGGAAATTGTCGCTGCCCTCAAAGCGTGAGAACACTTCCGCTTCGTGGCGGTCAATATCCCTTATGACTTCAAGGTTCAGATAATCTTCCTCTATTTCCTCCCTGTCCGGTTTATGGTCATACTCAAAATGCGTATTTCCGTTTACCTCCACATAGAAGAAATCACTGTCCACTACGGAATTGCCAAGCACATATACATCATCGCCTGACTTCCATTCGTCCGTCTTTACGCACTCCTGCCCGTTAATGGAAATGGTGTCATCTGACCTCAAATCCTTCTGCCTTGCAGAAGGATTGACATCATGTCCAGAAGTTTCTTTCCCTTCCTGCGCCCTCTTATATGCACTCTGCTCCTGCATGGACTGGACAACAATCTCATCATATCCTATCACATCAATCACATCGGCATGGCTGTCTATATACTCTTGAGCCAGTTCACGGTTAAGAAAGAAACGGTTATGCTCCGGGTATGGTATCAAAAGCCCGTCCTCCCCCTGTGTCACAAGACGGTAACGCACTCCTTCCCTGCCATCGGAATAGTGATGTGTATAAAATCCTATCTTTGGCTCTGCAAAATCTTCTGACGATTCCAGCGCAACTATTACTTTCTCTGCCTCTTTTACAGGAACAGCGGCAAATTCTTTTGCGTAATCTTCTCCGTTCTCCTTTGCCCCGTCCAGTGTTTCCGAAACAGAAAGGGGGCTTGCGTCCGTATGGTGGGTATTGTATAAGGCATACCCTTCCGTTTCCTTGTCAATCCAGAGAAATTCCCCATTAGGCAGCTTCGCCGCCCACTCCGCAGGCTGTCCGTTATCATCGTCCATATCATGTACGATATGCCAGTCCAGTTCTCCATCAGAAATATCCGGTGTATCATTTTCTACAGCCTGTTCCTGTTCTTGTGGTTCTGCCAATGCTTCCAATTCTTTTTCACGCTCTATATACTTCCTTGTCTGGTTGATAAATCCATTCAGAATTGCCGGGTGGGAAGCGGCTACTATATCCCGGCTCTCATACATCGCATAAGGCTCGACAGACTTTGCCCACTCCTTATTTTCCGGGGAAATCCTCTCCTCCTGCCTCCGGTGCATGACTGTGTTTGCAAGCACATAGCTGACACGGTCAACGCCGTATTCCTTTATGACATTTTCCGCTGTCCCTTTGGGGAGGCGGTATCCGTCAAAATTTTCAGCGATAGCCCTGTCAATGGCATCCTTGCAGGAAACCTTTGTGTCACACTCCATCTGTTCCTGTGCCTGTTCAAGCGCTTTCTGCGCCTGTTCCTCTTTATATTCCGCATAGGCTTCTTTCCCTTTTGGGGATAAATATTTGTCTTCCTGAATGAGCCTGCGGATACGTTTTTCCACGACTTTCCAAGACAGAAGCACTTCCGCATAAGGCTTCATGATGCTGCCTTTTTCCAGTTTTATACCCTTAAAATCATGATCTTCCCAACTGTGGTCTGAGCCGGCAAGCGCATGGGAACAGCCGCCCGTACCATACTCATGTTTCAGGAAATCCGCTGCTTCTTTGCTGTCATGCCCCTCCATGAAATAATCATAGATGCGGAATGAGCCATGCTTAAACCCGCTTCCCCTTCCGAGGCTGTGGTCTATCTCGTCCTGCGTGATAAAATCCTCTTTTTTTACCTCCACATGGTCAGCCGCCGGGAATGTTTTCCTAATAAGAAGCAGGTTGTCAAGCTCTGCCCGCAGTTCCTCTTTCGGCATGAGTGAACGGAAACGCAGTTTTTTCTCCCCCGTTTCAAGCTGTGCCAATGCCTTATCCATATAAGAAGCAGCCATATCAACACCTTCTGGTGTCGATAACAGTGCCACTAACTTCGCATGGGAATCCGGGTAATTGGTTGCCTTTAATTCCAGTCCTTCCGGCAGTTCCCCCATGCCGTCACGGAAGAAGAAATACAGACGGTCAGCGATCCGCCCCCGTTCCACTTCGTCCACAAGGTAGGCTTCATTTGCACCCATATAAGCACCGCTTTCCACCTGCGAGCGTATCTCTTTTTCAATTTCCTGCCAGCTCATAGTAAATTTGGGATTTTCCAATGCCGATGTGCCATATCCCGCTGTCATTCCCTGCTCATTGAACCATACGGATAACTGTTTTCCTTCAAATTCAAAGCCTTTTCCGGTAATTTTGTATTCTTTCCTGAGAAATTCTGCCATTTCCTCCGGTGTCTTGCCCTGCTGGTACTTCGCATAAATGCGCTTGCGGCTGTTATCCCTGCCGCCCCCACTCCGCAGGATTGTGTCAAGCTGTTCTTTTGGCAGCACGTTCTTTGGCAGCTCCGGTTTTTCCTTTTCTGCCGGGATAACGCCCTGCTCCGCTTCTTTTGCGGCAATGCCGCCCACCTGTTCGGAGAACATGGAAAATAAATCAAGCTGCTGATAGATTCCGCCTGTGTCAATCTGTTCCGCTTTTTCTCCCGGAAGCAGGTAAACGCCATCTTCCATATAGGAATTGACATAGAAACGGGCATCTTCCCATGATATTCTCGCTTCCGCTTCACGGGTAAGGTAATGACCTTTCCACATGGTAAGACCGTCCTCATCGGCACAGTATCCCGCCCTTACCTCCCCTATGTCCAGTTCCGTATATTCCTCCATGTGGAAAGAATTTTTAAGGTATTCCGTTTGCAGCCTTGTGTCCTGCTCCATTGCAAAATAGCCCGCAATCTCCGGTCTTTTATGGATAAGGAATGTGTCAGCGCATAAAATCCCTTTCTGAAGCTCCATGCTGTCCCCTGCAAACTGTAAATTCTGCAAAAAAGAGCCGGACAATGAATTTCCTTCTCCATTATCCGGCTTTTCCGTTTCCATATTCGGTTGTGCATCATTATTTACAGGCTGTATACCAGCTCCGTCAGTACGGTTTCCTCCGCCGAGTGCCTGATTGCGTTCATCTTCGCCACCCATTTCATCTGGTCGGCTGCTTTCAGCGCTTCGTCCACTCCCTCCGATTTCGCCATCTGCCCCGTCAGGAAGTCCATTCTCTCCTCTGCCTGTTTCTGCACTTCCAGACAGTGCGCTTTCAACCTGCCCGTCATCAGCATCCCGCTGTAAATCCCCCTCCGTTGTTCCATCAGGTATTTCCTGTGCATCAGACCGTACTTGGTCAGCGGTTCCTCCGGCTCGCTGTCCGGTATCAGGTTTGGTATCAGATAGTCCCCGTTCTTCTCGTATGTCAGTTCCATATGCAATGCCCTCCGTTTCTATATTTTTATGAGTCTGCTCCCCTGTCACATAGATGGGTATGTCCGTCCTTGTCTGTAATACGCTTTCACGCTTTAAAGCATTATAGCGTGGTTCTGGCGCATTTGCAAGTGAAAATTTGCCAAAATTTTCACTTTGGTTTTCTTGGGGATTTTTTTCTCTGGTGTCGGTATGTACCTTATCCGCCTTTTCTTTTGCCTTATTTGAGGCTTTCTGCCTTGCAATATTGCGGTCATATGCTGCAACCGTTTTCCCGATTTCCATTAACAGAGGTCTGCACATATCCGTAGTGGCGTTGCCGATTACGGACAGTACCTCCGCCGTATTAAACTCACTGATATAATCAAAGTTCAGCTCGTCTTTCCACAAATCCATGTCAGCACCGCACCTTGATAAAAGTGTGTATGCGATGCTTGTGGAAAGTGTTTCCCGAAGCCGCAGCCCCACGTTCAAATCGTCAAGCTCCTCTAAAAAACTGTTTTCCTTTGCATAGGTCATGTCGGAAAGAATCTCCTTATAATAATCCTCCGCAATCCTCCCCGCAATTTCGATGAGCCTGCTTTCAAAAGAATTATCTTTGTCCGTTGCGCCGTATGTTTTTTCAAGCTGTGCAAGCACCGTGTCTTTGTGTTCCTCCCTGATTTCCCACAGGTACGGGTCTTTTCCTATCCTCCTTGCCTTATGCACATCTGACACATCAAAGACATATTTCAGTCTTGGGCGTTCGCTCTCCCGGTCAAAAAGCGCAATCCCCTTTGCCCCACGGTTTACCCAGCAGAACATTTTTTCATTCCATGTTTCCATGAGGGCGCAGGCTTTGGCATCTGGTCTTTGGGCGTAAATAAGCATCTGGTCCTCAAACGGGTAGCGGTACAGCCTTGCGGCAGTAGTCAGGTATTTTGCCCATTCCTCCCCGTTTTTGGACACCTGCCCTGCGGTTTCCTTTGCAAGTATGGAAATTTCATGGTATTTCTTTGAAACAAGGTATTCTCCTGCCATCTGCATCCTCCTTAATCATAAAATCCGTTTTCCTCTATGCCCTTTTCCAGAATGGAAGCTATCAAAGCGTCAAGCTCCACCCCGTTCATCTCGCTGACCACAATCAGCTTCGCAAGCGTGTCTTTTTCCACTGGCACAGCATAATGCTCCTTATCAGGACACAGATCACGCACACAGACACCAAACGCATCCGCAATCTGGCAGAGTGTAGTCAAATCCGGTTCCCGTATGCCTGCCATGATGTCAAGCAGCGTGTTTTCATTCACGCCGGACAGAGCCGCCAGCCCCGGTATGCCCATCTCCATCTCCTTCATGGTGTGCAGTATCTTATCCCCTGTGCTTAAAATTTCCATTCCCATCATCGTTTCTTCCCTCCTATTCTGCCTTGTTCCCAAAAGAAAAGGCGGCAGCTTCTTTTACTTTTACAGCGGTAAACTTTGTCCTTACTTCCGCAACCTTTGATTCCAGAACCGAAAACATGGCTTCCACCTGCTCCGGCGTGTAGTCGTAGGCGGAACGGTTGGCAAGGTTTTCAATCCTGCCAATGGCGTCCATCGCCTTGTTGATACGGTACTCCCCAAGACGGACAAATTTCTCCGCTTTGGTTTCTTCTGTCTTTGCTGTTACATTTTCCATAGCTTTACTCATGTTCAAACCCTCCATTTTTTATAAATTCAAGGGCATACAGATAAATCCCCGTATGCCCCATTGTCACTGTATGTTTTTATTGTTCTTATGATAAAGCTGCATCACTGCCAGCCGCCTGACTGTCACTGACATATTCAAGAAAATCTTCCGGGAATCCGCCTTCCAGCACCTCCCTGATGTCATTGATGCACTGTTGTAAAAGTTCCCTGTCGCTGTCCCACCCCTCACAGGCATTTTTGATTTCCCTGATACGGTCTGTGTGCGGGATTTTCCTTTTCCGTGCAAGTTTCTCAACCTCTGCAATCCGGCTGTCCGTAAGAATCCCGATATTTTCAATCCCTTCGAGGATATATTTGAGGAATCCCGCTTCATCGGCAGTCAGGTATATCCCCTGCTCCGCAGGAGTTTCCTCCTCCACGCCGAAGCCGTCTTGAAGAAAATCGGGAAAATATTCTTCATCTTTCTCAAAAACGTCATTCGGTTCTGTATCCGGTGCGGGTTTTCCGTGTCTGACAGTATGCTTTTTTGCCATAAAAGCCGCAGCGGAAATGGCAGCTCCCGCCGCAGCCATGCTGAATAAAATTTTTCCTGTTCTTTTCATTTTTAATGTTCTCCTTTCTTTTTCTGCTTTGGAAATTCCAGCTTTATCTTATACTGTGAGCCTTTTACTTCCTTTCCGTCTTTGGTGTAGGAATAATCTTCCACACCCTCCGGGATAAGGTACGCATCATAGCTGCCCTTTTTGCCCTTCAAGCCTTTTACAAGGGTCTTTTTACCGTCAATCAGGCTTTTTACCTGACTGTCGGAAAGTGCTGCCCCCATAACCTTTGACACGTTCATGCCGCACTTGTTTTTGCAGTATGCGCCGAATTTCCCTTTTACCACATCGCCGCCGCACTTCGGGCATTTTCCATATACTTCCGCATTTCCGTTTCCAAACATGGATTTCTGTTCCTCACTGATACAGTGGTAAGTCTGGACAAGACCATTTACCAGATCAGCAATCCCGTCCATAAATGCCTGCATGGGATATTCGCCTTTTGCAACCAGTGTCAGGGCATTTT
>CAQBGY010000081.1 GCA_948759685.1 uncultured Eubacterium sp. | reverse complement strand
TCAATTAACTTATTTGTGATCAACGGATTAGTTATAAAATTAACGAAGTGTTAATTCTATAGATTAGTGTCAAATCAGACAAATACAATTAGATTGATTCTTTGATAGCCCTCATAGAGCTTGTAGTCTAAGATAGTATCACACTACATCTTCCAGAACGGACTTTACAGACCACTTTTCTTATCTGCTACTTCATGAAACCATTGCATCACACCAATGGGTGTTATTGCTGCCAAAATAGGTTTGAAGGCATAAATATATTTATACAATGGGTAGTTTAATAAATGATAACCAATCAGTCTTGTTTGAACTTCATGACATCTGGTCTTGAATGTTCTACGTCTGATAGCATTATCATCCTCCAATACTCGATATAAAGGTTCCTGAAGATTGTATCCTCTTAGGCCTCTAGCAAAGAATCTGAACCACATATCGTAATCCTGAGCTCTGGTTGTCCTTTTAGAAACAAGGTATCTATCAATCATATTGTATGCTTCCTTGCGCATCATTATTGTAGCATGAAAGAAGGGAGATCTATTAAGCATATCGTTTTTGTTTGGTTCGGGCTTTGCATATCGAATAGGCCTATCACCCTTCTCGTTAAATGGTAGCATAGATGTTCCTACGAGGGCATATTCGGGATGCTCATCAAGAAACTGCACCTGCCTTTCCAATCTGTTTTCTACAGAAATGTCGTCACCATCCATACGTGCTATATAATCACCTTTACAGTTGTCAAGACAGTGATTAAGAGAAAAAGACAACTTTAAATTCTTTTCATTCTGAAGAATTACAAACTTTCCTGGATATTTCTGTTCATATTCTTTTAAAATGCTGAAAGTCGAATCTTTCGAGCAATCATCACAAATTACAAATTCCCAGTCCTTATAGCTTTGGCGTAATATAGAATCTATGCTACCTCTTAGTGTTGACTCACAGTTGTAGGTGGCCATAATAATTGAAACTTTTGGCATAAAATTTAAATTAAGAATAATGAACGATTGAAAATATATGGAGACAATCCTGCCATTTTATTATAATACACATACATGAAAAATAGATGTCCAAAAAAATAAGCAACACTAATAAAGAAAAACTTCTTTGGCATTTTTGAATGGAGTATCATAGGCCATAGAAAAATTGCAGATATATGAAAATATGAAGCAAATCTTGATACCTCAATATAAATACCTGCTGTAAGAACTATGGTAAAAATTGTACTTCCCGCAATAAACATCAACAAACACACATCAAAGAACTGGAGTTTGTCAATCTCAATATATTTTCGAGAATATATGAAAAATAGAGTTATTAGATTGTATGCAAACATTAAAAGCAAACCCGCATCACCAGTAGATTCATTATAATTGGCATAACGGCTCTCTAATTTAGATGCAAATTCAAGCAATGAAGGTAATAATAATGTTAGAGTTATTGATGATATTACTATATATGCAGCAGTCTTTATGTTGACTTTTTTTATAAAAATAAAATATAACGGTATAGCAACAATAATCGTCTTATGGAATAATGCAGCAATCAAAACTATCAAACAATATTTCTTAAAATCTCTACTTTTAATGTATTGGATTGCCAATATATATATAGCAATTGCAAGGGCTTGTCTCTCACCATTAAAACAGAATGCATACTGACCGAGTGTTATATATACGAATAAAGATATAAGCATGGACTCAGAATATTTTTTTATGCCTATTAGTGTTAAACTATAGACAACTCCAGCCACAAGCGTAAATAATACGCAATAATTACTACCAAGTAGTTGGGACAACCAAAGTAAAGCCTTGAAACCAACCTCTTTGGTTAGATTTTCAAAAAAATTAAAATTTGTCCATAATGACCTATCACCAAATTGAAAATAGTAACTCCAAGAATCCGTTCCCACATTAACATCTCGCAAACCTGCTAGTAAAGTCATGAATAAAAAGATGAAAATAAGATATATCCCCGATTTACTCCTATCATATCCCTTCGCAAATATTGCAACAATAGCAAGTAGTACAAAATATATCAACATACTATTTAATAATCTTGGTTTTGTAGTACATTCTTCAAAACTTCATTCAAAGACTCACATCTTATTAGATTATGCGTATTATTATGTTTTTTCCGGCTATAAAACATCTTAATCAGCAAACCCTGTGTACGTCTGTTTATTGCAATCATCAGTCTAGGCCACCCCAAAAGTAATGGTAAATGAATCTGGGCATGCTTTGCACAAAACGAATTCCATTTTTGCATTAGTTCAACCTTAGACACATTTGCACGTTTTCTTAAAACATCAGCTAACTTTACTTGTGCCTCACTAGGCAACCAATGTAATCCAGATGTAGTTGCTTCTATCCCCTGGTAAGTTACTTTTCTTTTATCCGTATCTACCTGAAGTAAAAGACCTTGATTCCAAGAATCATTACCCTTACGATACCCAAAAATAGAGTTTCCTTGTCCATAAACAATAGTTGAACCATTGTAGTTCTCGATTGTGCCAATGCAATGACTATGCTGGCACGTAATTAGGTCTGCACCACAATCAACCATTTTACGGCACTTTCGACTAAGTTCAGGACTTGCGTATGGGAAATACTCTATGCCACCATGATACAGGATAATGAGATAATCAACCGTCTTTCTGAACTCGCGGATACGATCAAAATCATCGTACAGATCGAGATAGCATGCACCTGGTCGAGTATCAGTCGCAATATTGAACTCTTGTTCAGCAAAAGACATAACCCCAATCTTCTGACCACACTTTTCTATTAACAACGGTTTCTTTGCTTCCTGCATATTCTTTCCAGCACCAAAGGTCTTGATTCCGAGTTTGGCGCATGTGTTAATCGCTGTCATTACCCCCTCATCATCACAATCACGGATGTGATTGTTTGCAATGCTAAGAGCATCAAACCCCTTTAAAGTATCCATACTCTTAGTATTGGTATAGAGAATAGGACCTGCCTTTTTTATCGGTTTAGGGTTATCCGTTACAGCACACTCCAAATTACCAATCACAACGTCTGATGACTCTATTTCTGCAAGTATGTCACCAAAGATTGCTTTGGCATCACCTCTATTGAAGGCATCTTGAGTGTCCTTTGTTGGACAAATATCTCCAAATATCGTTATCTTCATAATTTATCTGTAGTTATGATTTTGAAGTATAAGCATTACATACCTTAATGGCATTCTCCTTGGCATCAAAGCCCATAGAACGTATCACATCAAGTATTAGTTCCTTTTCAACTTTTTTCCGAGCCAATGCTTGCATGATATTGTCACTCCAAGTTACAGGATTAAAATCATCCACGAAAGAAACAAGCCCTAGATTCATATTTACTGTTTTTGGGAAACCTTTGAATAAAACACAAGGAACAGCGGCCGCCTGAGCTTCAACCGCAACGAGACCAAAACCTTCACGTAGGGCTGGTCCCACGAACACATCAAAGGTGTGCATCACCACAGGAATATCAGCACGCTCACCTAAAAAATGTATCTTACTGTCAACTCCAAGTTTCTTGGCGTGTGTCATCATGTTCTCTACATATTCTACGGCATCATTGCGACCAGCAACCACAAAATGTGCGTTTACCTTCCTTTTGTGGAGTACCGCAAGTACATCCACTATATGAGCAATCCCCTTGTGCGGGACAATTCGTCCAACATTACCAAGGATAACTGCATCCTTTGGCAGATTGTATGACTGTCGTAGAGCTTTCCATTGGTCTTCTGTAACAGTCCTATATACTTCACAAGAGATAGCATTATTTACTATCAAACTTTTCTCATATATTTTGCCTCTGTACAACCTTAAGTTAGCCTCTTTGGAACATCCCCAAAAGTCTGTTGCGCACCAACCAATCAACCATTTTTGACACCACATTTCTGTTTCGTTAAATATACGACTTAGTAACGATCCTCGAAACTTAATATCAGCATGACAATGAACAATAATCTTTTTCACACCACCCAACTTAGCAGCCAAGGCAATAAGACCAGACTTTGCATTCAAATGGATATGAACAACATCCGGTTGTAATTCTCGAACTACTTTCATGAATTGACGGATATACTTAATTGGTCCCAACCGTAATTGTGACCCAATATGCAACATCTCACAACCATAAGCCAAAATCTCCTTGTCAAATGAACCCTCGTCCGTAAGCCGAGCCGGATCATTGTTTATAAGAAAGTCAAAATGCACGTTCTCGGGTTTATTCCTGAGAATATCCATTAGCATAGCTTCTGCACCACCACGGTTCATGACGCCTACTACTTGTAATACTTTCAAGCTCATATATTTGCTTTTGGGAGTGTTAACATTTCCCCGACTTTATCATCCCACACTGAAGGGATAAAATCAGGCATACCTGAGCATGGGAAGAACGTAAACTCTCCAAAATATATACGCCTATTAGCTTCATAGAAATCCATACGTACAAACGGAAAAGGCTTACACAACTCACGTGCATATTTAACCATTTCATCGAAATGGACAGGCTTCTCAGCATTAACCTTTGGATTGTGAGGTAGACTTTTTCCAAATGGCAGAAGTTTCCAATCCAGATCATAATAGTTTTGAGTGGCCGACGGCAAACCTCTATCAACATTCAATTGCATGAACCTCGGCTCGCCATTAAAGCAGAAAAACTTATAATCCATCAATCCTCCACTCTTATCCTCCAAATACTTCTCGCAGACTATGCGTGGTTTCATTTGAGCATAATGCCATTCGCGCCCATCCCAATCAATCTTATTCTTAAGCCAGTATTGCATATTTTTGTATGCCATACGCCAATTAAAGTGATTCTTATCTTTCACAATAAGATTCCAACCACTACTATGGCTAGCCTTAAGAACAAATCGTTGTGGCAAATCCTCAATTTTTATTTCATCAACACTCTCAAATACAGCAATAAGTTCATTCAGTAGATGACCATAGCCTTGACTTTCGAGGTATTTACGAACTAAATATTTATCACCGACAATTGGCATCAGGTTGTTACGATAGTGCAGTTTCATCCATTGCATCTTCTCACTAAACTTAAGAGGAACGTCTAGATTAGGCAATTGACCACAATATCCCTTATAGAGATTGTTTATACAATCGATATCAGATACCTTGGCAAGTTTACGTTTCCGACCTTCGTATCTGGTTTTCAACCAAATATATTTGAATAAAAGATTATCCTCTTTCAAATAACTTAAAAACTTATGTAATGACATTATCCTTTATTACTTATATGGCAACTGATCCTTGCCATTAATGAATTCTACATAATTAAAGCCATTGCATTCAAATGCACGTTTACCAAATATGTTTACCATATCACTGATGTACCCAACAAGCGGTTTGCTGTTATCAAGCCGAGCGTACTTACAATGTGGAAACTCGGGATGTGGTTCATTGGTGTAGCATATTCTCTGTTGATATGGCAAATTCTCAAATCTCTGTAAAGTTGACTCTTCGCAACCATCACGTGCTGTTAGGAAAACAACTATATTTTTCAAGTCAACACGCTGAGCACGCTCCTTCCACTTCCTTGCTCCATCAGCGAATGTTTTGTAATGAACAAAATGTATATGGATATTGCCCTGACCATCTTTATATGGTATCATACCAACCGGACATGGAGATGTGATATCCAAACATTCTAAAACTTCTTGTTGCAGGTAATATTCTATATGTTCCACAAACTCAATAAATTCGTCAGGAACAATCTTTAGATTAATGGTTGGAGAGTGGAACTGCAAACCCAAATCATGGTACATAAATCCACCCATACAATGATTGGTTATTATAGATACATTCGGATTTGTCAATTTTTTACGGTCTGCGGCATTTTTACGTTTTTTTAAAAACGCTTGTATTTCAATATAAATTCGCCTCATAATTATTTGTGAATGCAGTAAATTAACCAATGGAAACAAAATGATTCCATCAAATAATATATTTTTTGTTTAAGGTTATAATAATTAGATTTAAGTACATACCGCACGTTTGTCCTAAGTATCTTACGTGCAACGCTTACAAATTCTCGATTATTATTGATATTCTTTGCTGCAAGATCAGTTCTTGAACAAAGCTCCATCAACACACCACTGCAGATATTCGCAAGAGCACCTCCATCTGTAACAGTCATTTTGAAATAAGATACTAGTTCTTGTGCAATCGTACATAAGTCTAATGATACTTTACTCTCACTTTTTCTC
Organism: uncultured Eubacterium sp.; assembly: GCA_948759685.1. The sequence goes on along the minus strand of CAQBGY010000081.1, from coordinate 4,693 downwards.
ATTATACTTCCAGAGCGTTGAAAATAATAGTAAACTGCAGTATCAATAAATGTAGTTCTCCTAGCTTTTGCAAACACATAAGGCGTTGTAGCAAAATCTTCATATATTTTTCCGTTTGGAAACCTTATGCTTTCCCATAGTGAACGTTTGAACAAACTTCCACAAGCTTCCCATCTTGTACTCTTACACACAATCTCTTGAGTTGCCTCTAATTGTACCAGTGTCCTTGCTTCTTTTACGACTGCAGTTTCTGGAATCAATATATTATTAGAAAATGGAATAAAATATCTTGTAACAACAATATCTGACTCACACTTTTTAGCATATTCAAGCATAAGTTCCAATGCATTCGGAGAAATCATATCATCACTATCCACACATGTTATGTATTCACCTTTGCAAATATCTAATGCTGCATTTCGTGCAGAACTCAATCCTCCATTTTCTTTATGTATACAGATTATACGAGAGTCTTTAGTTGCCAACAAATCGCATAATTTACCACTACCATCTTTTGAACCATCATCTACAAGTATCAGTTCAAAATATGAATATGTCTGAGCAAGAATACTATCAATACATTTCTCCAAATAGTCCTCTACATTATATACAGGAACTATAACAGATATCAAAACATGATTCTCCACTTTACTTAAGAGCATTTTCTAAAAAGACTCGTGAATGTTTTTTGAAGGTCTCCATTAGTAGTCTTGCATTCTCGAAATCCACGTTCAATAAATAATCCTTTGTTGGCAAGCCAGTTGTGTATAGACGATCCTCAAGACCTATCTTTTTCAAATAATCGATTTTTCTGCTATCATTATTATTTTTTGCACTCTGTTGATTGGCAGCAATGGCAGTAATAAATGGTCGCTCAAAGATGGTTGCAAATGCTGTACCATGAAACGAATTTGTATATATTAAACTCGCGTTCATGAACAATCCTAAAAATTCCTCAGGACTTGCACCGTAAGCCTTATGGTATGGTTTAAAGAAATCACGAATATACTCATTAAAGATAACAACTTCATAGCCTGTCGTCTTACGTAGATATTTCGTCAAATCCCTAGAACCATGATTGTTATCAAGAAAATAAACCAAGATATATGGTTTTTTAAGCTTTGGCATAACAGCCATTTTTTTCCACTCTTCCTTATCGAGAAGAACGACAGGGTCACAAACACACTCTACTTTTTTTTCCGTTAGTGTTTGAATCAAATCTGCCCCTCGCTTCTCACGTACAGATATAGCGTCAAAGCATTGTATCCATTTTGCCATCCGCTTTTGCGTTTGCTGATCAAAATCTGTTTTACCTACACTTGGGGAATACGACACTTTCTTTGCTTGATTATCTTTTGATAGAAATTGTAAATAATATGCTGTTTCAAAATCTTGACATACCGGATTCCATATTTGGTCGCCTCCTACAACATATGCATCGTAATCGAACTGGCAGCTGCACATTTCCTCGGTTGAGGAATACTCCCGTTTTGTAATTGGCAATACATTATTTATAAAACGCTCATAATGATTATATCGCTTCTTCAGCCATGGATATATCATCAGTTTAAATAACAGCCTAACACCTTTATTCGTTGGTTTAATAATCTTATACGAATTTTTCTGCGATTGTGGGCGCAAATTAATAAACTCACTCTCATGACCCATATTCTGTAGTATCTTAGCCATAGCATATGCCTGCAAAACAGAACCATAATTGTGAGAAGCGTGAAATGTAAGTTGACCTATTTTCATAATTATTAATTTTATCAATAATGAGTTGCATCCATATTCAACCAAGGAGATATGGTAATCTTGTTTGGGTTTGTGATGAAGTAAGCCCCCACCAGCCGAAAATACTGTTTGTAATAATAGCGTGCTTACAATATGACATAAGTTGCATATCTCTGAAGCTATTCATTTTTGTATTCCAATTTACAAATACAATCATACGCATTCGTTATAAATTGACAAATTTATTGGGTTAAATGTGCATTCTCCATCTTAGATATTTATATAATGGATATAGCACATCTAACTTGTAACCTAAATATATAACTCTCTGTTGTAAACTGAAATAACTGCGTTCTATAGTGCTATACATCTCTTGGACTTCTGGATGATTAAAAATAATTTTCATCTCTTTTTTTGCATCAGAATATTTAGGTAGCTTACAAGCATTCAAAACAGAAAATCCAACAGCTGATAACAGATTGAATTGAAGTCTCACATTTGTAATGTCTAAAAGATTATGTTTCCTACATAAATCCTTTGAAAAATGATATCGAGCCATCATTTTTTCAAAAGCACCAACTCTTAACTTATTTGTTAGCGATGTTCCATTAAAACAATAATGATATTTTGGTTCATTTACGATTACTACTTTGTTTAATTTAAATGCCAGCATCTGCTGCATCAACATATCTTCAGTAATATATTCTCGTTCTGAAACAAAAAGATCTTCACTTAATACGGTTCTTTTGATAAGACGCAACCATAAGAATGCCGCAAGATTTATTTCTCCAGGTATAGGACTATAGCTTAAATGAGGCAGGAAATATTGCAATAGCATATCCTTTGACTCGATAATTGTCTGTTGGGTCTGAAGTTTATTTTGTATTATTCTACCATCGGCTGTATTTGTATACCATGAGCACATAGACATATCAGCATCGTTATTAGAACAAGCAATATACAAGGTCTCTATCATATCATCATCTATATAGTCATCACTATCTATAAAGATGCAATATTTACCTTTTGCTTCTTTATATCCAGCTAAACGTGCAGACGAAAGACCACCGTTGATCTTGTGTATAACACGGACCATCTGATATTTTTTAGCAAGAATATCACATAACTGAGGTGAATTATCAGGTGATCCATCGTCTACCAATATAATTTCTATATCTGTAAATGTCTGTCTGACCAAACTCTCTACACAACGATTTAGATATTGTTCTACATTATAGACAGGTACTATTATTGATACTTTTGGCATATAAAAAATGTGATTATGATTCATGAATATCTTTGTATGTCTATTTCCAAAGAAGTTTCTTAAGATATCCTCGAGCCACTTTTTTCTCTTCAATACTCATTGCTAGTGTATAAGTAGCTAGAATTGAAATGATGATAGTGGATAGTGTAATTACTATGACTCTAGTAAAACTTTCCTCTAAAAACATGCATACACCATAACATAAAAGTGCTGAGATAGACAGTACACTTATTATAGGTATCATACCACTCTTTATTATATTAAGAACAATAATCTCATGCACTTGTCTTTTTAATATCACTAATGAGCAGACATACATTACTATAGTGAAGACACCATAACAAACATAAGCTGAATAAGGTGAATATCCGAGCTTAAGACATACATAAGTACAAGGCAGAATACAAAACAGTGATATGGAGCCCATAATAAAACTTTGTAATTTGACGCTACCAGATGCCTGTATACCCGTGTTTATTACGAATGAGCAAGTTACAATACAAAAACTGATCAGTATTATGCGACATATCCATGGAGTATATTCAGGAACATCCTTTAACCAAAGAGCTAGTATATAGTCCATTTCGTAACACAGAATAATGGACAAAACCCCAACTAATAGAAGAGAATATTTTACAGCATAGACAATCAGTTGCTCCATACGCTGGATATTTCCAAAGGCGTATGATTTAATAATTTGAGGGCGGAAAGCAGTAAGGATGTTCATCGTAAATCCGGATATCACTCCAAGTACGGTTGAAGCAATACCATTTGCGGCATTTACTATCGTACCGAAAAACATATTCAACAAAATATTAGTACCCTGTTGACGTAAAGAGTAGCAACCGTCACCATAAAGCCCCCAAGCAGCAAAACTTATCATCGGTTTGAAAAACTCTTTCTCCATGGAAGGGCGTTGTTTACACTCTTCAAAATGACGCCAGCAATATAGTCGGTAGATCATCATTATGAAAATTGTTACGGTAAGCATAAGGAATCCGTAAAGTATGAGTTTATCAAAGTTTCCTATCGAAAGAAGATAAACAATACCTAATTTTAGAAAAACATTAGCTAACTCTACATACGCATACACATTCATTTTCTCATGGGCAATTATAGCCGCATTATAAGGAACCTGTGTTATTCCAACAAGAGTAGAGAGAACGGAAAACTGATAAACTACTTGCGCAGCAAATATTCTGTTTTCATCTATAATAAGTTTATCCATCAATATCCAAAGACCTACTGTTTCCAACAAAACAGCAACCACCAATGTGATAATTAGATGAACAGCCAAAGAGTTAGAAAAAGTCTTATTTATCCTATTTATCTCTCCCTTACCAATTTCAAATGCCATAAATCGGGAAGTGGCACTACTCATGCTTGCATTGAGGAAAGAGAACATTAGTACGACCCCTCCTACGATGCTATATATTCCATAATCACTAACCCCTAACACATCCAATACAACACGCGAGGTGTATAAAGATACGATAAGAGATAATAACATTCGCACATATAGAAATATTGCATTTTTGGCGATCTGACTGTTAGATGAAGCTTCCACTACCTAATTTATATTCTTTTGAGGATATTACAAACGTGCATCAATGATGTTGCGATCGAGCGTGCACTTTACATCGAAGATGACATGCTTCTCCTTGAGGAGAGCAGATATATCAAGTCCTTCGA
>CAQBGY010000080.1 GCA_948759685.1 uncultured Eubacterium sp. | reverse complement strand
CCTACAATCTTGTGCAGGAAAAAGTGAAGATGCGCAAAAGACCGGACGCATGGGGCAACTACGGGATATTTGCCGGACTTGTCAAATGCGGGGAATGCGGTAGTACCTTGAACCAGCGTGTGGCAAATGCGAAAGCAAAAACGAGGATACTGACGTGCGCAAAGTATAACCGTTACGGAGTAGCGCATTGCAGTCAGCACCGATTGGAACTTGACACGCTGTATCAGATTGTTTTGGAGCAGATACGCTCCTGTGCGGCACTCGCCCTTGCAGATGAAACAAAAGTCATGGAGGAACTTCGGAAAAGCAATCAGTGTGACAGTGAGGAAGAAAGCAGGCGCATGAAGGCAAAACTTTCTGAGAGTGTACGCAGGCTTTCCGAGCTGGATGCACTTGTTTCCAAACTCTATGAGGACTGGATAGCGGGCAGGATTAACGAAACGAATTTTACACGCATGATGGAAAAGGCACAGGGCGAACAGGAAACCTTGCAGAAAAAGGCGGATATGATGCGTGAATGTCTTGACGGGGCGGCAAAGGAACAGGAGGACAATTCAAAGTGGCTTTCACTGATTAGGCAGTATGCCGATATTAAGGAGCTTGACAGGGAAATGTTACACCTGCTTATTAAACAGATTGTTGTCCATGAGGATATGTCAGAAGGCAGGCGCAACACAACAGTGGAGATACACTTTAATTTTATGAAACAGGGAAACCAGCTAACGGTAAAAAGTTAGTCTGATGTTTTCAAAGACCGCATACAGGGGAACGAAGTTTATCCCCTGTGGCGGAGAAATATCTATAAAACACAATCAAATCTTGAAGTTTCACAATCAATTCGATTATTTTTCAACTATTTAGGTATGACACAGTTGATGGCAGGCGGAGGCATTGTAATCGTGGCGCAGACGGTGATTCCACAGCTTACAACACTGTTCTCATAATTCATGGGCGCAATCATTGACAAAATCACTGAATTTATAAAGGAGATGCTGCAGGGGTGGGTGCTTGACAACCTCGGCACGATGTTCACGGAAGTGAATTGTTAGTAAAGTGGGTTTTGCCAAAAACAAGAGGAATAAAAGGCTGGTGTGCAGGTGGTTCTTATAAAATGAATATGGTAAAATTTTATAAGAAGCGAGGTAAAGGAATATGGAAAAACAGGTTTATATTACACAGGAAGAACATGAAAAGTGCCAAAAGGTGGCAGATGCGTTTGCAGAACTGTATGAAATGGCGGATATTGTAGTGGTGGATGTTGGGAGATATGGTTTTGTGATGCTGAAATATTATGTTCCGCCACATGGATTTGAGGAAGACGCAACTTTTACGGACAGCATTTTGTTATTTGAGGAATTATGGCAGGAATGGCTTAATATGAAGCTGTATCTTATGGCAAAAGGTACTCCATTATTGGAAAAGGGGTACAAGAGTGTGTTTGAGAGCCTGACGGAAGAAAAACAGTCGGAGCTTATCATAAAAAAGACTAATTTTGCTAAAACGGCAGGGATATATCTGTAGGATTGTTTCTGTGGGAAATGGCACAGTAGTAAATGAACAATTAAACATTAGAAAGGCTCTGTATGGCGCAGGGCTTTTCTTATTTATGCTTTTTAATAAAAGGATAGAATGAGTGAGAAGGATTTCGCCGTAATCGGCATTGTGGAAATGTCGTATAACTGGCTATCTTATGGAGTTGTGGGTAACTCTGTTTGCAGAACGTGGGAAAGCTGCACTTTGCTTTTCCATGTGCTGTGAACAGAGTTATCCATGACGTAATAGCCAGTTATGCACATATCCATAATGCAATTTTATGATAGCTATGTTGATTTTACAGAAATTTGACAAAAGTTGTGTTTTTTATTTTACAGGCAACGCCTATCATAATATGCGTAGAACAAAATATCACAAAGAAAAGGAGAAGATTATTATGAAAAAAATTATCACTTTTATTACGATTGTATCACTTGTGTTCGCAGCTATGGCAGGATGTGGGAAAAAAGACAGTGGCACAGTATCTACGGATGGCTCAACCTCTATGGAAAAGGTGATCGGAGCTTTGGGAGAAGCCTTTGAGGAAAACAATTCCGGCGTAACCTTTACATATAACCCTACAGGTTCCGGCTCCGGCATTACGGCAGTAGCAGAAGGACGCTGCGACATTGGCCTTTCCAGTCGTAATTTAAAAGACGAAGAAAAAGCACAGGGATTGAATGAAACGGTACTTGCCCTTGATGGTATAGCTGTTATTGTAAATCCTGATAATCCGGTAAATGACCTTGACCTTGAAACGATTGGAAAGATTTATATGGGTGAAATAACGAACTGGAAAGACATAGGCGGCGAGGATCTGGAAATTGTCCTGATTGGCCGTGAAGCAGGCAGCGGTACAAGAGATGGTTTTGAATCTATTATGGGCACAGAAGATGCCTGCAAATACCGGCAGGAGCTTACTTCTACTGGAGATGTGATTACAACGGTGGCAAGTAATCCGGCGGCAATCGGGTATGCCTCCCTTGCATCTGTAAAAGAAACGGTAAAAGCTCTTTTGGTTGGCGGCATTGCACCTACGGAAGAAACAGTAAAAGATGGAAGCTATGTCGTACAGCGTCCTTTTGTATTGGTAACAAAAAGCAGTGCCAAACTTTCAGAAACAGCGCAGAAGTTCTTTGATTACATTACTTCGCCTGAAGCAAATGAGATTATATCTTCGGCGGGTGCTGTACCAGTAAATTAAGGGTTTTGAAAGGTGGAGTCAAATGAAGAACAGAAAGCGGCTCGTGGAGAATGCCATACATGGCATATTCTTGATACTTGGCCTGATTACGGTTGGCTGTGTACTTCTGATTACCGTTTACCTTGTCATATCCGGAATTCCGGCTATCCGTAAAATAGGTATTTTAAATTTCTTTTTCGGGAAGAAATGGGCTTCTACAGCAGCACAGCCGCAGTATGGGATTTTTCCGTTTATTCTTACCAGTATTTATGGTACGGCTGGCGCAATCGTGGTTGGAGTGCCAATCGGCTTTATGACAGCGGTTTATCTTGCTAAGATTGCGCCGCCAAAAGAAAAGGCTGTGATTGAAGCGGCAGTTAGTCTGCTGGCAGGTATCCCCTCAGTAGTTTATGGACTTGTAGGTATGATGGTGCTTGTTCCGGGGATACGGATTGTTTTCCATATTCCAGATGGAGCCAGTCTGTTTGCAGCTATTATTGTACTTGCTATTATGATTTTGCCGTCAATTATTAAAGTGTCGCTTACGGCATTAGAAGCCGTTCCAAAGGAATATGAGGATGCTTCCCTTGCCCTTGGCGCAACACCAGTCGAAACATACTTCAGGGTATCTGTTCCGGCAGCAAAAAGCGGCATTGCGGCGGCTGTCGTGTTAGGTGTTGGCAGGGCGATTGGCGAGGCAATGGCGATTATGATGGTGGCAGGGAACGCACCTAATATGCCGAAAGTTTTTCAGAGCGTCCGTTTCCTTACAACCGCTGTGGCAAGTGAAATGTCTTATGCGGCTGATGGCAGTTTACAAAAGCAGGCATTGTTTTCCATTGCGCTGGTGCTGTTCCTCTTTATCATGTTGATCAATGCGGCATTGAATTTCTTTTTGAAACACAGTAAGGAGTAGTTAAAATGCAAAAAAAATCAATTTCCCTTAAAAGGAAAACCTATATTGCTGTCATGCGTGTGCTGATGGGAATTTCTGCAAGTATCACTTGTGCATTGGTGATATTTTTAATTGGTTATGTGTTGTGTAAAGGATTGCCTAATGTATCATGGGAACTGATTACTACAAAGCCGAGCTATCTGTCTGGGCGTATAGGGATTTTGCCGGATATTCTTAACACGGTCTATATAGTGGTCGCAACATTGATATTTGTTCTCCCGCTTGGAGTAGGCGCAGCTATTTACCTTACGGAATATGCTAAAAACAAGAAGTTGGTAGACATAATTGAATATGCTGCCGAAACCTTATCAGGAATTCCGTCTATTATTTATGGGCTTGTAGGTATGTTGTTTTTCTGTCAGTTTTTTGGCATGAAAACCTCCCTCTTAGCAGGGGCGTTTACACTGGTAATCATGAATCTGCCTACTGTCATGCGTACCACACAGGAGAGTTTGAAAACGGTGCCGACAAGTTTTCGTGAAGGCGCTTTCGGACTTGGGGCTGGAAAATGGCGTGTGATTTATACCGTTGTGCTTCCCGGTTGTATTGATGGTGTAATAACGGGATGCATCCTGTCAGTCGGGCGTATCCTTGGGGAATCAGCGGCGCTTCTTTTTACGGCAGGTTTTGCCCATGCCTTGAACGGGATTTTTGAAGGGCTTGGCAGCGCAGGGGCAACACTGACCGTTGCATTATATGTCTATGCAAAAGAAAATGGAGAATTTGGCATTGCCTTTGCGATTGCCGCTATCCTGATGATTTTGACTGTATTTATCAATCTGTCAGCTACACTGGTGGGTAGTTACTTCCAGAAAAGGAGAAACATATGAATCATGTTATGACGGTAAAAGAACTGTGTCTTTGGTATGGTAGCACACAGGCTTTGAAAGATATAAATATTGAGATTGAGGAACGGAGCATTACAGCCCTGATCGGCCCCTCCGGGTGTGGAAAGTCTACTTTTCTTAAATCTTTAAACCGGATGAATGACCTTATCAATGGTGTGAGGATTACGGGGGAAGTGTGTTACAGGAATCGGAATATTTTTGATAAGGATGTTGATGTCAATGAACTCCGCCGCAGTATCGGCATGGTTTTTCAAAAGCCGAACCCTTTTCCCATGAGCATTTATGACAATATTGCTTACGGGCCGAGGACACACGGAATCAAAAACAAGGCTAAACTGGATGATATAGTGGAGCATTCCCTGCGTGGAGCTGCAATATGGGAGGAAGTAAAAGACAGGCTGAAAAAATCGGCATTAGGATTGTCGGGAGGCCAGCAGCAGCGACTCTGCATTGCCCGTGCGTTAGCAGTGGAACCGGATGTTCTTCTGATGGATGAGCCTACAAGCGCACTTGACCCGATTTCCACATCTAAAATAGAGGAACTTGCAATGGAACTGAAAGAAAAGTATACTATTATCATCGTAACGCACAATATGCAGCAAGCTGTGCGGATTTCCGATAATACGGCTTTCTTTCTCCTTGGTGATTTAATTGAATATGGAAATACAGAAAAAATGTTTGAGCAGCCAAAAGATAAGCGGACGGAGGATTATATTACGGGGAGGTTTGGATAATGAGAAGTCGTTTTGATGAGCAGCTTGCTACACTGAATAAGGAGCTTACCCAGATGGGAGCGATGTGTGAGGAAGCAATTGCCATTGCTTCAAAGGCATTGACTACAGGCGAAGTGAAGCTGTCAGATAAGGTTTTATCCCTTGACGGGGAAATCAACCACATGGAACGTACAATCGAAACATTGTGCCTGAAACTGCTGTTACAGCAACAGCCTGTGGCAAAGGATCTGCGTCAGATTTCTGCAGCCCTTAAAATGATTACCGATATGGAGCGTATCGGAACACAGGCGGCGGATATTGCGGAAATTATCACATTCCTTGGCGGAAGGACTGGTGGGGAGTGCGAACAAATCCGGTTTATGGCAGATGCGGCGAGCCAAATGGTTACGGAGAGCATAGATGCTTTTGTAAGGCAGGACATTATACTGGCTGGTGCGGCAATTGACCGTGATGATCTGGTTGATGATTTATTTTTACAAGTCAAGTCATCATTGATTAAGCTGATAGCAGAAAAACCGACAGACGGAGGATATGCACTGGATTTACTGATGATCGCTAAATATTTTGAGCGTATTGGGGATCATGCGGTAAATATTGCGGAGTGGGTGGCTTTTTCGGTGACGGGAGAACACAAAAAAATAAGCGATTTTTAGGAGCAGGTCTATGAAAATATGGTGTGTAGAGGATGATGCGAGTATTCGGGATATTGAGGTATATACGCTTAATTCCACGGATTTTGAAGCAAAGGGCTTTTCGGATGCGTGCGTTTTTCGTGACGCTTTATCCAGTAGTAAACCGGATTTAATTATTCTTGATATTATGCTGCCCGGGGAGGATGGCGTGGAACTGCTGAAATTTTTAAAGAGCAATCCTGATACTTGCAGGATTCCGGTTATCATGGCAACAGCAAAAGGCATGGAATACGATAAAGTCCAGAGCCTTGATCTGGGGGCGGATGATTATCTTGTAAAGCCTTTTGGGATGATGGAAATGGTTTCACGGGTGAAGGCTGTACTCCGCCGGTGTAATCCTGCAGAGGTAGATCGTCTTCTGAAAGTTGGAAGCCTTGTGGTAAATTTGGATGAACATACGGTTACAATTGACAATGAAAGAATTCAGCTTACCTTAAAAGAATTTGAGATTCTTCGGCTATTTCTTTCCCGTCCAGGCATTGCGTTTACCCGTGACCAGCTTTTTAGTGATATATGGGGAGCTGATTATGTCGGTGAAACAAGGACGGTTGATATGCATATCCGAACCTTGCGTGTGAAATTGAGAGATTACGGCAAAATGATTGAAACAGTGCGTGGGATTGGTTACAGATTAGAGGTGCAGGCATGACAAAGAAAATTTTTAAATCAATCATGGTTGTGGCAGGGGCTGTCCTGATTGCAAGCCTTGTCATCATCATGGGGTGTCTTTACCGTTACTTCAGTGAAGTTCAGGAAAAACAGTTAGAGGATGAACTGTCCTTAGCTGTCATAGCCGTTGAAAAGGAGGGACGGAACTATCTGGAGGAATTACAGTCAAGGGAGTACCGTCTGACATGGGTTGCTGAAAATGGAGAGGTCATATATGATACACAGTCTGATGGGGAAAATATGGAGAACCATGCAGACAGGGAAGAAATACAGGAAGCTTTGCGAAATAAAGAGGGAAAAAGTTCACGTTATTCTACAACACTTTTAGAAAAAACACTTTACTGTGCAAGGCGGCTTAAAGATGGCTCAGTATTAAGGATTTCTGTCAGCAGCGTTACGATATGGGTGCTTGTTTTGGGAATGATACAACCAATTCTGATTGTAGTTGTTGTAACTCTTATTTTATCGGGAATATTAGCAAGCCGTATTTCTAAACATATCATGGAGCCACTGAACAGTCTTGATTTGGAAAAGCCGTTGGAAAACAATACTTATGAGGAATTAGCCCCCCTGCTGAACCGTATCAATAAGCAGCACAGGCAGATTGATGTACAGTTGTCGGAACTTCAAAGGAAAAATGATGAATTTACACAGATTACACACGGCATGACAGAAGGGCTTGTCCTTTTGAATGAAAAAAATATCATTCTGAACATCAATCCTGCTGCGTTGAAGCTGTTCCATACAAGCCATTTCTGTAAAGGAAAAGATTTTCTGACGGTGGAGCGAAACCATGATGTAAGCTGTGCAATACAAGACGCGTTTTCAAGTGGACACAGCGAAATCCGTATGGAACGTGAGGGAAAAGAATACCAGCTCCATATCAACCGGATTGAATCAAACGGTTCCGTGATCGGGGCGGTTGTACTTGCTTTTGACATAACGGAAGCGGCTTTTGCGGAGAGAAACAGGAAGGAATTTACTGCCAATGTATCCCATGAATTGAAAACACCGTTACAATCCATAATGGGGAGTGCGGAGCTAATGGAAAACGGCCTTGTGAAACCAGAGGATATGACACGCTTCGTAGGGCATATCCGCACAGAGGCTGGAAGACTTGTAACACTGATTGATGATATTATCCGTTTATCCCAACTGGACGAGAGGTGTGATATGCCTTTTGAAAATGTTGATTTATATGAAGTCGCATCTGATGTGATGGCAGGTCTGGCAGATATAGCGGCGGCAAAAGATATTGAAGTGACTTTAACAGGGGAAGCCGTCCGTGTAAAAAGCGTCCGGCGGCTTTTGACAGAAATTATATTCAACCTCTGCGATAATGCTATCAAATATAATAAAAGCGGCGGTACGGTAGAAGTAGCCATAAACAGAAAGGAAAACAATGCTGTGATTGCTGTGAAGGATTCAGGGATTGGCATACCACCGGAACATCAGTCAAGGATATTCGAACGGTTTTACCGGGTAGACAAGAGCCGTTCTAAAGAATCCGGCGGAACGGGTTTAGGGCTTTCCATTGTGAAACACGCTGTACAATATTTGAATGGAAAAATTGATTTGCAAAGCAGCACTGGGCAAGGAACTATGATACAGATTTCTTTTCAGGAAGATAAAAATGATGTAGTACAGACTTCCTAAAAAATTTTCATTTTACATAAATTATACAGAATATAGTTTTTAGATTTTACAAAGCAGTCTTAAAATTGTCTTTATAAATATTCAATGCAAACGCTAATGGCAATTCTACAGGTTATTTTTCATTAGTTTAATTGCTTTTGTTTGATGTTGTTAAATATGTAAAGCGATTTTTATGAAAAAATGTTACACATGAGTTTGAGAATGGCGGTTTTATTTGAATGTAAAGCTACCATTTTCTTTTTTTATAGGTTGCCAGTAAGGAAAGAAAATATGATCAGAGAAAAGCTAAAATTATTTATGTATCAAAAACTAAAAAATAAAGAGTGATTACACATATCAAGGTGTACCGCAAGGAAGAAAGAAACTTCACTGCGGTACACCTTTTTTAATGGTGCGAAATTTGTCTGATTTTAGCTTTTGTTGCAGTTTATCCGTTGCGTATTTGTGTGCAAAATCTGGTTGGAACGGTTCCGCTTTTGGAAGGGGATTACACTTGGGTTTACTGCTTCATGGAGGGCTGTTTTGAGAGCATGGCTTTCTGTGTATCCCACACCTGCTTCATCAGCTTTTTCACTTCCTCGACATCGGCTTTATACACGTTGCCCGTTGCGTTCATTCGCTTGGCGATCTGGTTTAGGTTGCCGCTGATTTTTCCGAGCGTGTAGTTGTATTCCCGCAGGTCTGAATAGTCAATGTCATAGACAAAGCCGTACAAAATCAGGCGGCGGAGGAAAGTGGACTTGCTTTTCATGCCGGAGATTTTTACTTTCTGTTCCAGTATGTATTGCTCCTTGTCACTTAGATATATTTTCAGCTCATTTTTGCGCTCACGGTTTGCCATTTATTATCTCCTTTCCGTGTTGGATTTTTGAAGAGATTTTACACAATCTTCAATCCTGTCGTGGGGGATGTTCGTGCAAAAAGTGAGTGAAAAAAATCAGAAATCCCGGCAGGGCATTTTGTGATTTTTGAACGCAGAGGGGGCTAGGGGGAAACTTCCCCCTACAAGCAGATTTTCCAGATTCCCGCTCCGGGGGGATTTGGGAAAATCGGAGCCTGTGAGGGAACACAGGCAGTGCTTGCTGTTACTTCAAAGAGAAAGTTTTGGGTTTTAGCTGTCTGTAAGAAAAAGCAGAAAATTTTTTGAGGAACGTACCCATATACGGGAACTTCCTTTATCTACAATTAACATCACAAACAGCGGAGAAAGGGGGTGAAAAAATGTTAGACCACGCATTCCAGCGGCGGCGGGAAATCGAGCGTATGCTGCTGTCGGGGAAAAGGCTGACCGTGCCGAAACTCATGGCTATGTACAGTGTCGGGAAGAACGCCATACGCAGAGATTTTGAAGTCATAGGCGAAGAACTTCCCGTGATTGCAAAGCAGGGATATAACGGCGGCTACTCCCTCATGGACGGGGCAGGAAAATACCAAAACTCTTTATCCCGTGAACAACTGGAATGTCTGGAAAAACTCGCTGTGGGATGTACGGGGAAAGACAGGGAAACCGTCCTGTCAATCATACATGAATTTGGGCCGTACTGTGAAAGGAATACATAAAAAACGGGCAGCTTTCAAGCCGGAAAGTGAGGGGAGGTGCAGCATGGACACGGCACACCGGAGAATGGAAATCATCAGCATTTTATCTGTCAAAGGGCATATAACATCAAGGGAGCTTGCGTGGGAATTGGGCGTTACGATACGCACGATACACCATGATATTTTCGCATTGACTTTTGACTACCCGATTTATACAAAGCCGGGCTGTGGTGGCGGGGTTTTTATCACGGATAACTACAAGCCCTATACCAATACCCTCACAGAAACGGAGCTTGAAACACTGTGCAGGCTATACGGGAAAGCGGAGGGGAAAGAGAAGGAAATCCTGTTCCGGATTATCCATAAGTACGGGGCGGACAAGCTGGAAATTTAACTGGGCAGACGGACAACTGAATATGGGCAATCCTGCAAGACGTATGAAACAGCCGAGCTGTGCCAAAGCACGCCATGACTGCCTGTACTGGACAGGCAAGAGCGAGAGATGTTTTAAAGCAAACAAGGTGTGGGAACCTTGCGCCATGACACTGTTTCCTGATAATGATACTTCCGTAAAACGGTCACAAAGATGATGGTGCGATTCCAATGTGGGCTTCCCTCCCAGAAGCTACTTGCAGGATATAAAATTTTGTAAAAACGGGGATTTTTATTGGCGGATGATACAAGAGGAAATGTTTCCCATACAGAAGGGAAAATCTATTATTTTGAACGGGCAGAGGATAAAGGCGTATGACATCAGGACAATTACCCTTGAACAGTTCCGTATGCTGATTGCCTGCGGGAATGACAGGCACAACAACCAGATAAGGGTGACAAAAAGCGGCATGGTCTATCTGTCGGAGGATATCGTCGGCTCAGAGCAGCTTGATGATGTTGCGCTCTGTTTTGAAACATTCAGCGCATATAACGGGTATGTCGGCGTGAAGGCAGCGGAGGACAACAGCCACGTTATCCCATTATACTACGCACTGACCGGGAACTGGCGGAAAGGGTGCAGCCATACTTATATAGACAGTTTTTAGACTTTTGGTTAAAAGAGAATGATTGTGGGCATTGTCCACTGATAATTGATTTACACAGCGTTAAGGCAGTTATGAACCTATTTGACAGGTTTGTAGCTGCCTTTTTTGCGTGCATGGAGGTTTCAATGAATGTATTTGAAGCGATAAGGGAAAACGGCATTACCGCAAGGCAGGCGGCGG
>CAQBGY010000079.1 GCA_948759685.1 uncultured Eubacterium sp. | reverse complement strand
CCTGTAAACACCGAATAACGTGATATTTACAGCCAAATTGTTCTGTAAATTGGGATTTTCAGTTAAGAATTGTTATTTTCCCGCCCCGTCCGGCAGAGTGCCGATGAAACGGTAATGAATTTCAATAGACTGGACTTTCTCACCATCGACCTTGCGGACATCGCCCACATAAATCTTGGTGATAAGTTCCCTTATGATTCCTGCTGTCAGTTCCTGCAGGTCACTGTACTGCCTTATCAGCGCAACCCACTTTTCAGCGTTCTGTGCTGTTTCCTTCTGCTCATTGCTTTCCTCTTGGAATAATGCAAGCTGCCCTTTCAGCTCCCCCTGCTCTTTTCTGTACTTCGGTAAGAGCAGGTCAATCTCGTCCGCCCCCGCCTTGCCTAAAGCATAGTCCTCATAGAGCTTTGCGATAACTTTCTCGACCTCGCCCAGACGCTTTTCAAGGGAAAGCCTTTTTTCAATGGCTGCGCCTGTGTCAGCTTCATTCCTGTTTTCGTGTTCCATAACTTTTTCAAGGACTGCACGCTCATCTTCCAGTGCCAGCTTTGCCCACTCCCGTATGTCCTTTAAGACTGCATCATACAAATCTTTCTCATAAATACGGTGCGGCGTGCATCCCTGCCTGCCAATCTTGCGGTATTCCATGCACGAACCCACATAAATCTTTTCTGCCCTCTCCGGCACAAAGGAAATCCGTCTGTTGCAGGTGTCGCAGAATACCATGCCTGAAAAGATGCTTGCAAGCCCTGTCTTTTTCCTTGCCCTTGTGGGATTTGCAAAACTCTCCTGCACCCTCTCCCACAGCTCCCTGTCCACGATAGGCTCAAACACATCCTCGACAACCACCCATTCCTCTTTCGGTCTTACAAACGACTTGCCGACCTTAAAGATATGTGTCTGCCTTTGTGCCACAAGGTTGCCGATATAGACCTCATGCTGGAGAATGGAACGTACCGTTGTGTCAAACCAGCGGTAGTTGGACGCATCATTTTCGCCCTTGTAGCCCTGCCATGTCCTCTCGCCCCGTACATGATGCCAGTATGCAGGGATTGGCACTTTTTTCGCCCTTAAATAATTGGCGATTGCCGCCGGTCCCCTGCCTGATGCAGACAGTTCAAACATCTTGATGACATAAGGTGCTGTTTCCCCGTCACGCAGCAGCATATGGCTGTCCTCCGGCGATTTGCGGTAGCCGAACGGCGGCACTGTGCTGTGGTAGATGCCCGCCCTTGCCTTTGTTTTCATTGTGCTGCGGATTTTCTTGGAAATATCCCTTGCGTAAAAATCGTTGAACAGGTTCTTGAACGGCGCCATCTCGTTATATCCCGTAGATGTGTCGATGCCGTCGCTGATTGCTATGTAGCGTACTTTCTTGCTCGGGAAATATACATCGGTGTAATACCCTGTCTGCAAATAGTCACGCCCAAGACGGGAAAGGTCTTTTGTGATGACCGTATTGATTTTCCCGCTTTCAATGTCTGCAATCATTCTTTTAAAGTCAGGGCGTTCATAGTTCGTGCCACTCCAACCGTCATCAACGTAGGTTTCCACAATCTCTATCCCGTGGTATTCCGCAAACTGTGTGAGCATCTGTTTTTGGCTTGTTATGGAATTGCTTTCCCGGTCAACGTATCCGTCATCAACCGAGAGCCGGGTGTATAAACCCGCTTTTGGTGTACCTCTGTATGTTGTCCTGCTCATCTGTTTCTCCCTTCTTCGCCTGAATCCGGTTGAACGTAGATAAGCCCTTTCCCATTCATTATACCGTCACCGCCCCGAACGTGCAAGTTTTTTTCATATTTGTTTTCAGCTTCAGCGTTCAGTATTGCCCGCACAAACGCTTCCTGCGGCGTTCTCTCACTGTCAAATGCCCTCGTCACTATCAGTTTCGTTTTATTGTTCAAATAATGTTCCTCCTCGTTTTCCGAAGGAAAATGCGACTGCCCATGCAGGAGCAGAGGAATTTTCCTCCTAATATCAGATATTTATATGTCTTTCCCCTGCAAAAACAGATGCCCTGCAAGGTGTAAATCTCTTTTTCTGCTGTCAGACGTATCAAAATGACGCTTTCCAGACGTTCCCCCAATGCCCCCGAACCCTTATATTTCCTGCCTTTATACGCTAAGACACTTCTTTTTCTATTTTATATTTAAAAAAATATTTATATATAATAGGGAAGCCCGCCATGAGCGTATGTATATATGTATATATAAAAAAGGATTTCGGTTTTTCCATGTCTAAGCGTCTATTGTGTCTAACGCCCCATAAAGAACGCCGGGCAGGGCAACATATTTTCCATGCCGGGCATCAGACGTACCAAAAGGACACTTTTAAGACGTTCCCTGAATACCCCTGAACCCTTATATCCTATGCCTTTATACGCTAAGACACTTCTTTTTTATTTTTAAATTTAAAAAAATATTTATATATATAATAGGGGAATCCGCCATGGGCGTATGCATATATGTATATATAAAAAAGGATTTCGGTTTTTTCATGTCTAAGCGTCTATTGTGTCTAATGGCTCTCCCCTGTCCGCACTTTTACATGGATACCCTTAAATCCCCTTGCGGTTTTCCCATTTTGGAGAGTGATATTGTTTGTGTATGTCAGCCCGTATTTATCCTCGTTCTGCCGCAGGAAATTAGAAAAACTGCGCTCCCCTAACGGCTTCTCAAGGTTTTCATCGCACCACTGGTTATATGCGCCATAAAGCTGTTTGGAAGTGGCGTGTGTGCCTTTCTCAAGCCTGATATATCCCTCCGACTGCATGAATACGATGATATTGTTCCCGTCCTGCATGGCTTTTGTGAGGTTGTCCTCCGCCCGCCTGCTTATGGTGAATCGGAAATTGTTGCCAACCAGCCTGTGCAGCCCTTCCAGACACCATAAGAGTATGCCCTCCGATTCCGCAATCAGCTTTTCGCCGAGAAACGGATCATCTTCCCTGTCCGGCTCACGCTCTTTTACAGTAAGGACTATCTGCCTGCGGAAAAATCCGTAGGAACGGTCATACAGCGAACCGAGGTTGCCATTCCCAAAACAGATAAACCGTACACATAAATACCCCTGCTCGCTCTGCCTGCCCTTTCGCTCCAAATCCGTTTTATCCTCCAGCGTGACTATGGACTTGATATTGTTGGTCTGTGGCAGTGCTTCCAGCTTCATGTCATCATCAAGCATCAGGAGTTTCCATTCAAGGTCTGCCCTTGCGAAACGGTCAACCTCCACTTTCTGTATGCTGCCTGTGTTCATGCTGTCACCAAGTAGCGCACGAAGTACCCTGCCGATGCGTGACTTTCCCTCACCGCCTTTTCCTATGACAATCATCATTTTCTGCCCTTTCGTAGTCGGCAGAAGCACATATCCCATAAATTCCTGCAAGGTTACAATATCCTCCGGCTCTAAGAGCTGCCCGACAAAGGAAAGCCACTGTGACGGCTCTGGCGCATCAGGCACATATTTCACAGGCAGCCTGTTCATACAGAACTCTTTCTTTTCACAAAACCCCGTTTTCAAAAAATATGTGCCGTTTGCCACATGGATACGGTCTGTCTGGTAGGGTATCGGCGGCGAATAGCACCTTATCCGCAGCGCATCAAGCAGCGTTGTCGCTTTCTTTGCGATATTTGATGTGACATAAGGCGCAATCATGTGGTATATCTCCGCCTTAATCTGCTCCGTATCACTGATTGCGCCGTTAATATCAAAGAACCTGCCGTGTATGCACTTCATAGGGTGTCCTGCAAGGAAATCCTCACAGAAAAGCACATCATTGACTTTGCTCCCGTCAAACCATGTTTCCGGCTGTGCTGTCTGCCCTGCTTGTTCCGCTTTCTCCATCTTCTCCATTGTCTTTTCCAATGCCGCCCTTTGCTCCGGCGGTACACTGTTCCAGTCTTCTTTCAATCCTTAACACTTCCTCTCCGTAATCCGTTACCAGCTCCACACGCTCCGATAGCGGAGCGTAAAGTAAAGTGTCTAACAGATACTCGATATAGTCTTTCTTTTCCAACGCTTCACAGAACAGCGGGTTCCATTCTTCCTCTGCATGGTGCGGCGCATACTTCTCTTTCCATTCCCGCAAGCAGCACAGATAATCGGAAAGCACACGGAAACACTTTTTCTCCGCCCTCTCAAACCTCTGCTCCGGCGATAACCTCCGGTTCCTCTTTGGCGGCGGTTTCCTGCCTCTTTTTTCTTCAAAACTGATACCAAAAGCCGCCGCAATCTGCAAAGCCGCATCTTTCTTCCCAATCCCGTAAAACTTTGCCACGAAGTCTATTGCATCGCCCTTTTCCCCACACCCGAAACAGTAATACCGCCTGTCTATCTTCATGCTTGGGTTTTTGTCCTTATGGAACGGGCAGACCGCCATATTGTTACGGTTTACCTTTATCCCGCAATGCTCCGCCGCCTGCCTTGCGGTAATGCCGCTTTCCCTTATTGCTTCAAATACATCCATAAAACCTCCATGCACGCAAAAAGGGCAGCTACAAACCTATCAAAATAGGTTTATAACTGCCCTTACGCTGTGTAAATCATTCTCTTAACTAAAATCTAAAAACTGTCTATATATGTAGTATGGCTGCTCCCGCTTGTCCAATTCCCTATCAGTGCATAAAACAGTGCCATAACGTGCCTGTTATCTTCCGCAGCTTTCACGCCGACATACCCGTTATGTGCGCTGAATGTTTCAAAACAGAGCGCAACATCATCAAGCTGCTCTGCGCCGACAATATCCTCCGAGAGATAGACCATGCCGCTTTTTGTTACCCGTATCTGGTTATTGTGGCTGTCATTCCCGCAGGCAATCAGCATACGGAACTGTCCGGGTGTGATTGTCCTGATGTCATACGCCTTTATCTGTTTCCCATTCAGTGTAACCGTGGACTTCCTCTGCTGTGCAAAATATTCCCGGCACTCCTGCAATAAATCTTTATCTGCCATCTTACTGAAAATCCTCATTTTTACAAAATTTTATGTCCTGCAAGCGGCTTTTGGGAGAAAAGCCCGCATTGGAATCGCACCATCATCTCTGTGACCGTTTTACGGAAGTATCATTATTAGGAAACAGTGTCATGGCACAAGATTCCCAAACCTTGTTTACAGTAAAACATTTCTCGCTCCTGCCCTTTTTATCAAAGGCGGTCATGGCGTGTTTCCGCATAGCTCGGCTGTTTCATACGTCTTACAGGACTATCCATATTCAGTTGTCACCCTGCCTTGCTTTTTAATCAATTCCAGCAGGAAAATATATCTGTCTATGCGATTAAATTACCAGCTTGTCCGCACCGTATTTGTGGATAATGCGGAACAGTATTTCTTTCTCTTTTCCCTCTGCCCTGCCATATATTTTACAGAGCGTTTCAAGCTCCGTCTGCGTGAGCGTGTTGCAGTAAGGCTTGTAATTTTCCGTGATGAAAACCCCGCCGCCTTCCCCCGGCTTTGTATAGACCGGGTAATCAAAAGACAGTGAAATGATGTCGTTCATTATCGTGCGCCTTGACACTTCCAGTTCCCATGCAAGCTCCCTCATTGTCACATGACCTTTTGCCGATAAAATACTGATGATTTCCATCCTCCTGTGTGCCGAATCCATGCCGCACCTCCTTCCATTCGCTGCTTAAAAACCGCTGCGGACTGCCAGCCCTGAAAGCATACAAATCTTTTCTAAAAATCCTTTATATGCTTTATAAGAATGGCAGTCTTTATCTATGTATTTTTTTCACAGTATGGTCCAAATTCATGTATGATTGACAGAACCGTTTCTTTGTCCTCTGCCGCACAGGTCACGGCGAGTTTCTCCAAACATTCCAGCTGGTCATGCGAGAGTGTGTTCTGGTATTTCCCAACTCCGTCCATGAGGAAATACCCGCCGTTATAGCCCTGCTTTGCCATGACAGGGAGTGCTTCGCCTATGATTTCAAAATCCCTGATTATGGACTTCCTGTTTACACAATACTTGTCCGCAAGTTTCGCCACAGTCAGCCTCATGCCTGCAAGCAGCATACCCTCTATATCCCTGCGCCGCCAGAATGCGTGGTCTGCCATTTTTTCTCACCTCCTTTCCGCTGTTTCTGATGTTAATTGTAAATAAAGTAATATCCCCTCTGTTGGGATATTACGGAAAAAAGTTTCTGATTTTTTCCGTAATGCCTGAAAAGGCTTTTTCCTTTTCAGGGAAAAACAGCAAGCACTGCCTGTGTGGGAACACAGGCTCATTTTTCCCAACTTTCCCAAAGGCGGAAACTTGAAAAAATGCTTGTAGGGGGAAACTCCCCCTAGCCCCCTTTTCGTTCAAAAATCTTCAAATTATCCTGCCGGAAATTTTGATTTTTTCACTCATTTTTCTGCACGAATATCCCCCGTAACGGGATAAAAGATTTTGTAAAATTCTTTCATCAACCATTACAGAAAGGACGTTAAAAATGCCAAACCGTGAACGCAGAAACGAGCTGAAAATTTTCCTCAGTGACGATGAGCAGTACATACTGGAACAGAAAGTAAAAGCCTCCCGCATGAGGAGCAAATCTTCCTTTATCCGGCATCAGATTCTTTACGGCTACGTTTATGACATTGACTATGCCGACCTTCGGGAATACAACGCCACGCTTGGCAGAATCGGCAACAATCTGAACCAGATAGCAAAGCGCATGAACGCAACGGGAAATGTCTATGCCGCCGATGTCAAGGAAGTCAAAGAGCTGATGAAAAAAGTGTGGGATACACAGAAAGCCATGCTCTCAAAACAGCCGTACATGAAGCAATAAGTCATGCTTAATCACCCAAAAAAATCCTATACAGACTATTAACGCAAACATTAAAAATCAACAAAATTCGACATAAAAAAGGTGCATTGCCTTGAAGATTTTTCTTCTCTGCAATACACCTTTATGTGCAAAAATCTTTATATAATTTTCTTATAGTACGCCTATGTGCCTTTCTGAATTGCTTTATCATTTTGCTCCCTGATTCGCATATTAAAACTATCGTTTCTAACCATGTCTGTTTTATCTCCCGTAATCTTTCCCTAAAATTTCCCATTGTAAAGGAGAAGTTTTTCTTTTAGTTCGTATATACCTCTGTTGCAAAAATCTTGCTACATAACTCAAAATACTCATCATAAGATATTTCAGTTCCATTCAATGTATATTTTTCTCCGCCCTCCACATTATCTTCATCAACAAGTTCTTCATTGAAATTCATTTCTGCAACTAAATTATCTGCTCCTTCAAATTTTTTCATATAGTATGCTTCATATCCTTGATGCATTCTATTGCTGTACATAATCCATGTGCCCCCATTATAGACAACGTAAGAAAGCGTAAGACCGGTACCGTCTCCTCTAGCAAATTCATAAACCTTATTATCACGTGCGTCAAGGTATATTCCACCATAAGGGCCGCAGATAATCAGTTCGTTTTCGCCATCGTTGTCAAGATCGACTTTTTCTCCAATGGAATAAGAATCCCATTCTCCGGAATCCATTTTTAAATCGGTAATGTAAAAGAATGATGCCAGATCTTCATAACTGACGGCGCTAATTTTACCATTGATAAAAGAATCTAACAGTTCATCCGCAGTCATTTTCACATCTGTATTTTCGTCTGTCTGCACATCGATTTGTTTATTGAATGGATATTGTGTTCCATTCTTAAGATATTCCCATGTACTGTCCGTAAACGTAAGGATTGCCTGTCCATCGGAAAACGTAATTTCCGATGCAATGGGATTTCCTGCGCTGTCCGTTCCTGTCATGGTCAGAATGCCGTTTTCATACTTTCCTGTAAAATCATCTATACCGGTCAATCTGAAAAGGTCAACCGCCGCCTTGTAAGAACCGTCAATATCCTCCACAATAGAAAGAGTACTGTCATCAATAGGACATACATATAATCCCGTAATATCTCCCGCAACATTAGCTGCTTGTTCTGGTTTCACTTCATTTTCGGCTTTCTGAGAATCTAATACATCATAAGCAGTATCTTCCTTCCCATCTGAATCCATTTCATTCGAATCCATTTCATCTGAATCCGTTTTATTAAAATCCGTTTCATCATCCTCTGTGATGTTTTCCCAAATGGTATTTGCGGTATCTATCTGACTCTCTTCCGCGTCCTTTGGCTGTCCACATGATGAAAGCATAAAAACTATCGCTCCTGCCACAAGCATAACTGGTATTTTTTTCATAATACACCACTCCTCTTATAATATAACCTCAATGTCCTTATTTATATCACGACATAAATGATAAAACAACATTGTTTGCGCAAACAACATCATTTTTGCATAAACGACACAAATATCAATCAATTATCGAACCACATTCTCCACTTGAAAAATTCCTTCTTAAACTCTTTACTGTGTGCTCTACCAATTACTACCTTTAATCCACTGGAAAGCGTAATCTCATGACTGTTTACTTTTTCAATATATTTTAAATTGACAATATATGACCGATGTATCTGGAAAAAGCCAACCCCCGATAAGCTTCGTGCAGTTTCAGATATCCGGCCTTCGCATAAATATTCCCTGCCATCCAACATAAGATACCTCAACTTTCTTCCATATGTTTCAATAAGCTGAAGTTCATTCAGGTTTATCATTATGTGAATCCCCGCAGCATCATTGCAGGATATAATCCTATCCTGAATCTTTGTTTTTAGGAAAAAATCAATCGCTTCCCTGATTTCCTCTAAATGTTTTTTGTCAATATATCTGAAAGCGTTCACTTTATAACCTAATCTTGCTAATTCTGTGTGTGAAGTCAAAATACAAACTTTACATTTGTTTCCGCAATTCATCAACCGTTCTGCTATTGCAAAGCCATCTTCGCCCTCCGCAAGTTCAATATCCAGAAACAGCAGGTCTGCATCTGCATTTTTCATAAAATCGCTTCCGCTGCTATAGGAACTAATTTGAACCGGAATATTTTTATCCCTGCAATATTTTTCAATAATCGTCTGTATTTTTTCTCTCCATACCTCTTCATCTTCTATAATACTTATTTTCATTTCTCTTTCTCCTCTGCTTCTGTAGCAGGTATAGAAACACTGATTTTAAACAATGCTACTGCGTTTTCGACTATGGATTCCATATAACATTCACCATGATACTTTTCAACAACCGCCTTGATATTTTGCAGACCAAAACCATGATTTTCCTTATCTTTTTTAGATGTCATAAAGAAATCTGTTTTAGTGCGTTTTCTTTTGGCGACACTGTTGCTGACAATAAGGAAAATTTCTTTCCTGTGTTCAATCAGTTCAACACGTATTCTAGGAACATCTGCTTTTTTTGCCGCTTCCACGGCATTTTGCAATATATTTCCCATTAATATCGTAATATCAAACATCTCAACAGGCATTTTTTCAGTGAGTTTCCCCAAAACAACGAACTCTATATTTTCCTTTCCTGCCAAATATAGATAATAATTGACAATAACATCGAGAAAGCTATCCCCTGTATGAATTTTTAAATCAAACTCATCTTGAATATTCCAGATTGTTTCTATGTACTCTTTGGCTTCTTCAGTTCTTTTTTCACTCATTAACTCTCTAAGAACGCCAATATGATTTATCAGGTCGTGTTTAAAACGCCGCACAGCTACTGACTGCTGTAACTGGTAATCGTATTGCTGCTTTTGCATATACATAAAAGCTTGAAGCTCCTGCCTGCGTCTGTTTGACAATATATTTTTAACAGCAAGATTCAGCGTAAGAAAAACCGAATAGATTGCTCCCACTATACTGACAAAAAACACTGCATATGCATCCCAGCTATACCTTGTGTGATTCTCATTAAAAAAGAAAAAAACAAAATCGTAAAACATTTGAAAAATACTGCCCTGTACTAAAAGTGCAAACTTATATTTAAACTCTATATCGCACATATAAACTTCATGTTTTTTAAGAATCCACTGGTATACCAAAAGATATATCAGGAACGAGATCAGATAAGCAGGTTCCATCCACCAAGCGATATGTGTACTGGTAATTCCACTGCCTATCACGACAACCTGTATCAACATAACGCTAAATGTATCAACAATTCCGGTAAAATACATAAGGGCGGCGCTTAATGCAATCAGATAACCTAAACGTTCCTCAAAAAACAAACAGATAGAAAGCAAGCTCCAAACTATATAAACAATCGGATAATTGATATCATAATATGCGTTGAAACCACCTGCAAGCAGCACGCTCAATGCAGATATGCCTATAAATAATCTGTTTCTTCTTGGGCTTATCCTAAATCCATAATAGATTATAAACAAATATATTAAATAATTTGATATATTGTCTACAATATAAATCATAATTTCCACTCTTTCTCCTATTATTAGGTCTTATTAAACTTTATTATTTCTATGACACACATTTTAGTATTCCACGGCATAGATTAACAATCCATATTGACATAAAAGCAAATCTATAAACCAGACATTCTATTAGTGTATCAATACGATAAAAGCAAAGCGTTCTGGCTTTAGTGTCAATGATTAATTTTTGTGTAAATAGTATCGTTTCTTTTATGCAACCTTGATTTCTTTATTCTCTCTATTTGCACCGTGGAAATATGCATAACTGGCATTACGTCATGGAAAAGTCCATTCACAGAACATGGACAAGCTAAAGGGCAGCTTTTCCACATTCTGCAAACAGACTTTCCCACAACTCCATAAGATAGCCAGTTATACACATTCCCGACAGTGCCTACGCCAGCGAAATTTCTCCTCATTCTTTCCATCTTTTTTACGGCTTTTAGACATTATGTCCAAAAGCAAAACGCCATGTGTGTCATCCAATATATACAGAAACTTTCCAAATCTATTTAGACCGTCATAAAACGTTCTAAGTTTTCCTTTAAATCCGTTTTAGAGAGTTATCCCTGCCTGTTCAGCAAAATCGGCTTTTCTCCCGATAATTGCCGACTGTTTTTCTTTTGGCAGATGATTGAATACTTCCTGATAAAGAATATCATCCAGCTTCATTTCCTTTGCTGTTAGGTACAGTGTTGTGTTAAACCATTCCTGCCAAAGCGCATCAAACAGTGCCCTACTGTCCGTAAAAGTTGTATCTTCTTCAAAGCCATGCGGCGGCTTGTAATATTTCAACTCCACAAAGCCATATCTGCCTGCATCAAGCACCACAATATTCTCCATCTCATACAGTTCCGCAAACGCATCAACCACCTTTTGGCACTTTACACGTTCTTCCTCTGTAATATAAATCTGTTTCTCCATATTCCTTTACCTCGTTTCTTCTAAGATTTTATCATACTTTTGTCTAAAGGGCTATCTACATACACCGAATTTCTACTTTGCTTATCATTCCCATTTTTCACTTTACTCACAATTCACACCTGTTAC
>CAQBGY010000078.1 GCA_948759685.1 uncultured Eubacterium sp. | reverse complement strand
TAATGCATCAGAGTTAATCGAAAAAAAAGGCGAGAACGAATATATAGTTAATAACGATAGAATTAAAGAAATTGTTTTTTTAAAGATTAGCCGTATGCAGAGAAAACATCAAAAAAGGAAATGTGCAGCGGTACTCATTGCAATTTTGGGTGTGGGAAGTATTAGTGTTGGTGCAAAAGAACTATTGCGTTCTGCTGGAATAATAGGAGATGACAAAGATGAAATCATGCAGTTGCAGATTGGTAGAAATATTGAGGAAGATGCAACTCATAAATTCGAGTATAAATGTGAGTTGCAGACAGATTTGATTAATCTTGAAAACATGTATGATGGGAATGTTCCAATTGCAAAATATATTATAGAGGTTCCTATAAATGTGAGAGATAAATTACCAGAATGCTATTTGAATAATGGGGCTATGATTATTTTTACTCAAAGCTCTGGTGAGGGATGGAAAGTGGCGGCAGGTACAACGTTGCAATTTGAGTTTATGCAAGAAAAAACGATGGAAACAGATACGGTGGTAGCGGGGGTTTTGGAAGTTGGATATATATTTAATGGGGAACTGAAAGTGCGGGAGATGGTAAATCAAAACCATTGTAAGATCAATTTCTATTTGGAAAATGAAGGAGTATATTATCTGTATTTAAAGAATTGCTCCAGTGACAGAGTTATAATTAATGAAGGGACTATTAATGGAGTATGGGAGGAATGACATGAGAAATAATGAACAATTAAGAGGTAACTCAAAAAAAGTTAATCTTATGGAAACAGTTCATATGGATGAGGGTATATCCTCGGAAGCTAGAATGGGATTGCCACAAACAAGTATTGGAAGTGGGAAAACGGTATCTTTTTTGGATAGTGACGGAAGTATGTTCTATGTAGTCAGCGGAACGATGGTAACTTTTAGTGTTGAATTAGCGACATCTGCTTTTATACATATGGGATATATTAGCAGTAATGAAGTATGGAATGAAATATATAGTGGAACTGGAAATTCTCATAGTACGTCATTTAAGATTTCTCAAACAGGGTACTATAGATTTTATATTACAAATTCATCTTCAAATACTGTACAGGTAACAGGTGGTACAATTAGTTTTTGAATAAAAAGAAATATGAGGAAAAATATGATGAAAAAAATCAAAAAAATCACAAAGTTAATAAAATGGATATTTATAATATTATTTGGAATTGGTGTTGTAATGCTAATCTGGAATTTTTTCTGCCAGAGAGCTGAACAGCATAAAGTAAAAAATGCATATGGGCAGGAGATTGAAGTAAATGGACATAGTATGGTGGTAGATATGAAAGGAGAAGATAATGAAATAACGATTATCTTATTACCGGGATGGGGTTCTCCATCACCTATATTAGAGTTTCTTCCTTTAGCCGAAAAGCTATCAGAAGAATTTCGAGTTATCACTATAGAGCCGTTTGGTTATGGACTTTCAGACAGGGTTGGAACAGAGAGGAAAATCAGCGTGGTTGTTGATGAATTGCATGAGTGTACCCAAAAGCTAGGCTGTGACAGGTATTATTTGATGGCTCATTCACTTTCCGGCTTATATTCGCTATACTGGGCAAATGCTTATCCGCAGGAAGTGGCTGGATTTATAGGGATTGATCCGTCTGTTCCCAAACAGTCCGACGAGGAACCGCTCCCTATCAGTATGGTAACATTAAATAGAATTTCAGCGTATTTCCAGAAAGCAACAAATGTGTTCGGGATTACACGGTTATGTTCGGTAGGACACCCGGAAAAGGCAATTTTTGCAGATACTTCTTATCTGTATTCAGAAAGAGAGTTGGAAGTATTTCGCATTCTATCTATGGATTTCGCATATAACAAAGATATTATGAATGAATTAAATCATATGGAAGATAATCTGGAGTCTGTAAGAGATATGAAATTTCCTGCAAGTGTTCCAGTCTTGCAGTTTGTTTCGGGCGATAACTGTGAAATGATGGAAACATGGGAACCGTTGCACAGGGAAGTTATTGCAGAAACGGATAAGAGCGAAGTGCTGCGGCTTGGCGGAGGGCATTACTTGCACCTTGAACGGCAGCAGGAGATTGTTACTAAGGTAAGGGATTGGATGCAGTAAGAAATGAATTATAGAAGATAGTAGATAAGGACGGGATGAGATAAAAAGCAATTTTAATTTCATTCCGTTTTTAGTATACAATTGTTTCGTTATTTGATATAATATCAAATAACTTTCCGAAATAAAAGAATTGATTTATCAATAAGGACAATGTACTCCAAAATCGTTTTATAGGTAATAGAAAGGTGGATAATGTAGTGAATGAATTTGAGAAACCGTATTTAAAATTTAGCCTTCATGGATTTAATTCTTTAAAACTAAGTGATAATTCCGAAAAAGTTTATGTTGATAATGAATATATTTCAAGCATATATATAAATAATAATTTGACGGAAATGTATGTAGAGCTTCATCAAAATGTAACTTATGAAAAATACAGAAAAGAAATATGCACATTTTTGGATGGTATTTGTTTTAATATGCTAAGTCAAGTTGAAGTGGATGCAGATGTACCTTATCGAGAATTGGAATTAGTTTGTGATAGTACAAATTATGTTATACACGATAATATGATTTTTAGAGAGTCATTAATGATTACAAGAAATATTCTGGCTTCAAGTTTTTATAACACAATTATTTCAAAAGAAAATGCCATGTGTGAGCAACATGTTTTGTATCAGAAAATATTTGAAATGCTACATAATCCAAATCCGATTATGCGTTTCTTGGGATTATATGATCTTTTACTTGTTTTAGTGTCAAAGGAGAATGATATACAGCAAAAATATGTTCATAATTATTTAGGAAAAAATAAAAAACGTTACGAACCATATATAACCTTTGTAAAAAATAAGGAAGGAAAATCAGAGGATACACTTACTCAACTTAGAAATGAGATAGCTCATTGTGAGCAAACAAATGATTTTGAAAAGTATAGAACAGTAGGAAGTCGAATTTCGCCAGCAGTGATTAGGATATTATTGTGTGTACTTAATGATGTTATATGCGAAAAAAGCAAGGGAATATAGTATTATTTTGATATTAGAAACACAGTCTGAAATGTTTTTTGATTTCAGACTGTGTTTTCTAGTTTTCATCAGGTGGAATATATTCTAATAAATCTGCAATAGAGCAATCCAATGTCCGGCATATCCGCACAAGCACTTCCGTATCCAGTCGGGTAATGGTATTGTTGATATACCCGTTTAGTTGAGAGCGTTGAATTTCTGCTTTCTGACAGAATTTGTTTCTGCTTAGACCAGATTCTTTGAGTAGTTGACCTAAGTGAATTTTAATACTTCCATTTGGATTCAATTTACTACCTCCTTGTCGAGTAATGTCATAATATGTAGATACAAAATATTTGACTAATTAAGTATACATTAGTTAAAATTAACATATCAGTTATAGGAAATTATTGATAAGAAGTTATAGTACCTGAAAGGAGAAAAGCATGAGTGAAAGAGTTGCCAAAGATGTGATTAAAAAAATTGCTAAAAGAGAGAGGAAAAGCGAAAATGAAATAAGGAAGGAAATGGAGAAAGCTATATTGATTGGTTTTATGAATAATGAAGCAAGATGTAAGTGGGATAGTCTGTTTGGAATAAGGCGGTTGCCAAGCCCGGAGGAATTTATTTCGATTTTATCAAGGGAGGTTGTAAGAAGATAGACAAGGTAGTAATAAATCCATAGTATTTAAAGAAGGCGTTTTACCATTAAATAAGTTCTTTGATGTGAAATACTACAAAAATATTTTACTTAATTAATGGATGACACTCAAGGAGAGAGGGATCGGACAACAGATTATTTCTGGAGTCTGGTCTTTTTTTTATTTTCAGTCTAATAGTCAAAGTGGCATATATCAGCTATAAATAGTGCAATCTGGCACTCTGAAAATCTTCCCCTTTCAGTTATGATAGTTGCAGGCTTGAGAAAGCCAAAAACAATTCAATAGGACACGCATACACCTGATTTTATTTTCGCCTTTTTATCCGTCTGCGCTTGCGTGACGATAAGGGGGTGGCAGAATCCCATTTCGTGCGAAGATGTACCTGCAATGGATAACATTGTTGCCCGTGAAGGTATGGAGCAGAGGGTTGTGCCTACTGGTATGGCAACCAGAGATAATGAGATAGAACAGCACCGGAATTTCAGCGAAAAGCATTTTCCGGGAGTGGCTGCCTGTGGATTTCGTCTGGTTGGGCATGATGGAGGCGCAGTGTGGGATGAAGCCGTCCTAGTGTATGTTACCCGGTTCGGGGATCGGCGAGAGCGTTTCTGATATTTTCAGATGGAACAGAGGGGTAATGTGGCGGAAACGCCACGTTATCCTCTGATACAGGCAAGCCTTGCAGTTATCAGGTAACAGCAGACAAGGCTTTCCTGTATGAGAGGATAATGCCGGCAAAAACTTCTCTTTTGTTTCAGTCAATGAAAATATGAGAAAGTATAGGTGATTATCATGTGCAGTAATGTGAAAAGTTTTGAGGTCGGCTTGCTTGTGCATCCGGCAGTCATGTTTATGAACTCCAACAAGTCAGAGAGCAATCTCCGCAGGATCATTCAGGAGAACCGTATGAAGTGCAGCGTGGCGGGGGTAGCGCTGATGAATGAAACTATCGTCAACAAGGGACCGAACCGGGATATTGACCGTGATGCGGTAAATATGCTGATTACCAAGTTGATTACCGGGCAGTATGATACGGTTGTTGTGGAAAATATGTCTGACATAACAGAGGACGAGTCCGATCTGGAAGAATTTATGCACGATGCCGCCAACATCGGCGTCGGCTTCTTTGAGCTTTCCACCATGCAGTACCATATATATGACACAACAACGTGTCCCGCTGATAAGGAAAGACCGATATGGGGCGGAGGCAAGGGCTGCTGATGAAAATACAGAGAGGCGACATACTGTATGTGGACTTGGGCGTACAGTATCAGGGAAGTATGCAGGGCGGTATGCGCCCAGTGGTGGTAGTCAGCAACAACAGGGCAAACAAGCACAGCACCGTCATTACGGTAGTTCCGCTGTCAACAAAGATTTACAAGAAGCGGAGCCTGCCTACCCATGTATTCATATCATCATATAAGACGGAGGGACTTGACCAGCACAGCATCGCATTATGCGAACAGGTGACGGCGCTGAACTTTGACCGTATCATAGAACACATGGGAAAAGTTGACGAAGAAACGCTTGACAGGATCACGGAGGGCGTACAGGTGCAGGTGGGTGTGTTTGACAGGTACAACTAATAAGGAAAAGGTGGAAAATATGGGCAGGATTAAAGTAGTTGCAACAGCAGGCGTATTTTTTGTGTTATGCGTACTTGTTGTTTCAGTAGTGGCGTTCTTTAAGAAAGGGAAACGCAGGAGATATGGGAGAATCTATTGAAATGGCAGTGATTGAGGACAGATAGCAGTGTCAGACTGTAAGAAAGGTTATTTTAGAGCCGGACGGGTGTCCGGCTTTTACATATTTGTCCGTTACAGGACAGGGTATGTCATTCTGAACAAGGGTATATGCAGTACGAAAGGAGTATGGAAAGATGGGTTTTACAAAATCGGAACTGGTTCAGTTCTTTGATGAGCTGACAGAATTAGTCAGTGAGGAGAACCGGGGAAAAGCCAGAGTCCAGATACGGAAATTTTTACTTGAATTTGAAAAGAGTTACCAATATAAAGATGCAGTAATGCGGAGAAATGTACCATACATTCCGCCTTACTATATACCCGCAATGCCGCAGGCTGTACAGGAGGAAATCAGGGAAAAGCTGGCTGAGAAACTAACAGGAGAGGAAGAAAACGCTGCTGAACGGATAGAACAGTTCATGCGTTCGCAGATCTATGATCTGAAAGGACTGATTGACATTAAGGAGTATGTGGAGTGGGTAGATAAAGAGATATACAGGAATTTTCAAAAGAGGCTTGAAGCAAGCAGGGAATAGGAAACCTCCCATGACCGGATATGTCCGGTCATTTGGGAGCCGGATGAGTGTCCACTTTTTTACATAGCTGCCAGTGTTCCATATGGCAGCATGAATTTTTCATTAGGGAGGCATGGAATGTTACTTGGGGAATTGCAGGCAGTGGATATTCGGACGGTAAGACTGGAAGATGTTGTTGATATTCAACAGATAAAGATAGAGGAAGGGCTTTCACAGCCGGAAAAGCGCAGGGAATTTATCAGACAGGTAAAGAATCCTTATTGTTTCCGTGTAGGGAAAGTCATTGTCAAGGCAAGCTATGACGGGAATGGGGTTTCATTGAATGAGCGGTTTGAGGAGCTTGTGATGTCAATGTAAAAATTTTTGAAAAAAGAGTGGAAAAAAGCTGGGAATTGTGTTAATCTAAGATTCAATAGGAAAACTAAATCATGTGCAAACTCTGAATCTTAGGTTAGTTAAGATAGGGCTGTCTTAATTGAAATCAAGGAAAAGGAGTGTTGCAGATGGAAAACATCAATTCTAAAATGTATCGTGCAGCCGTTTACCTTAGATTATCAAGGGAAGATGGCGATGTTGCAGAGGGCGGCAAGTTCGAGAGCAACAGTATTTCAAATCAAAAAGATTTAATCATGGACTATGTTGGGAAACATCCGGAGATCCGTGTACATTCCGTATGGGTGGACGACGGATACAGTGGTGTTGACTTTAATCGTCCCCAGTTCCAGTTAATGTTGTCTGAAATAAAAAAGGGAAACGTGGATTGTGTCATTGTCAAGGACTTGTCACGTTTTGGCAGGAATTATATTGAATCCGGAAGGTACATTGAAAAGATATTTCCCATGATGGGAGTACGGTTTATAGCTGTGACGGACAGCTATGACAGCCTTGCAAAAGACGATGGGAATGATATAGTCGTACCATTTAAAAACCTGATTAATGATGCGTACAGCAGGGATATTTCCATAAAAATCAGAAGTAATCTGGAGATTAAGAGGAAACGTGGTGAATATATCGGAGCCTTTTTGGTGTATGGATACTTAAAATCAAAGGAAAACAAAAATCAGATAGTTATAGACGGGTATGCAGCCGAAGTTGTCCGGGATATTTTCAGAATGAAGATGTCGGGGATGAGCCAGCAGGCGATAGCTGACAGGCTGAACGGGCAGGGGATACCTTCGCCGCTTGCATATAAAACCAGCATCGGGATTCAACTGAAAACCTCATTTGACATGGGGAACGGCGCAAAATGGAATTATGTTTCCGTGACAAGGATATTAAAAAATGAGATTTATACGGGCGTTTTGGTTCAGGGAAAACAGACAACGCCAAACTACAAGGTTAAGACAAGGATTAAGAAATCAGAAAGTGAGTGGGTGCGGATTGAAAACAACCATGATGCCATTATCAGCAGAAAGGATTTCAATCTGGTTCAGGAACTTTTAAAGGCGGACACAAGATGTTCCCCGGAAAAAGAAAAGGTGTATCCGCTGGCAGGGGTATTGTTTTGTGGGGACTGTATGGAAAGCATGGTGCGAAAAACGGTTCCCGCAGGCGGAAAACAGTATGTTTACTATGTGTGTTCAGCGAATAAAAAACAGAAAAAATGTTGTTCCCCACACAGAATTAGCGAAAGCGAATTGATGGATGCCGTGTTGGAAAGTATCCGTTTCCAGATCAGGGAAATGCTGGGTATCGAAAATGCCGTAAAGCTGTTGGATGAAGCCGAATGGAAACAGACCGGGGTTGAGAAGTATGGGGAACGGATAAGGAGGGAAAAAGAAAAAAAAGCCAGGACGGAAAGCCGGAAACTGAATCTGTATGAGGATTTCAAGGATGGGATTTTAACCCAAAAAGAGTATATACAGATGAAACAGGAGTATGACCGTCAGATAGAAGTATCGGAACAGGCATTGCAGTCATATGAACATGAACTGGAGCTGTTGAAAAATAACAAGGGGAGCAGGCAGGAATGGATTGCGGAATTTAAGAAGTATGAAAATATTACAGTATTGGATCGTACTGTGGTGACTGCTCTGGTTAAACAGGTGCGAGTCTTTGAGGACAAGAAGATTGAAGTGGTTTTCAATTTTGAGGAAGAAATGGATAGGTACAGCATACTGGCAGTTGGTGGGAAATCAGAATACGCTGCCGGATGTGGGGAAGGGATGGTGGTTTAAATGGCAAGGAAGAGCAGAAAGCAGACCATCATGCAGCAAACCTCAATTCCTGATTCCGCTGCGGGTTACAAGGTGTACCGCACTGCCTTGTACGCAAGGCTGTCTGCGGACGAGCATTGCAGGGCTGAAGGGACAACAATAGAGAACCAGCTATACTTACTTAGGGATTATGTGAAGGATAAGCCACATCTTCAGGTAGCAGAAGAATATTTTGACGATGGCGTGACTGGGACAAGATTTGACAGACCAGATTTTACACGTATGATAGAGGATATGCGGGCAGGGAAGATTGACTGCATAATCGTAAAGGATTTGTCACGGCTTGGCAGGAATTATCTGGAAGCCGGAGATTATCTGGAAAAGATATTTCCGTTTTTCGGTGTGAGGTTCATTGCAATTACGGATGGATATGACAGTATCTGCCCGGACGCAACAGATGAAGGTCTGATTGTCCCGTTAAAGAACCTGATAAATGAAATATATGCAAAGGACCTGTCACGTAAGGTCAGCTCTGCATTTTATATCAAGCAGAAGCAGGGGAAATTTATTGGCAATGCTGCTCCATATGGGTATATGAAATCCCCGGCAGACCATAATCTGCTTATTGTGGATGAAGAAGTCAGGGAAATTGTATGGCAGATTTTTCACTGGCGGGCAGATGGAGACAGTCTTAATGCTATTGTCAGACGATTGAATGATTATGGGATTCCCTGCCCGTCCAAGTACAAATATCTGAAAGGACAGGCAAAAACAGACAGAACAAAGACGGGATTATGGACAGTCAGCTCATTATCAAGAATTTTAGAAAATCCGGTGTATATCGGTGATATGGAGCAGGGAATTAACAGGGTAGCTTTGTATAAGGGGATGAAGTCAAGGAGGATGCCTGTGGAGGAAAGGGTGTATGTCAGGAATACCCATGAGCCTATTGTGGAAAGGGAAGTTTTTGAACGCATCAGTCGGCAGAAAGAAAAAGACAGGGAGAAATTTCATAATAAGTATGGAATGTATGACGGCATTGCAACAGAGCCAAACCTCCTGAAAGGCATTCTTGTATGCGGTGACTGTGGAAAAAATATGTCGCTTTGGAGGGATCGGAGCGGGGTTAAGCTTAATCCGCCAAGAGTATATTATAAATACATCTGCCAGACCTATCAGTCGTTGAAAGAAAAAGGGTGCAGCAGAAAACGCCTGAATAAAAGGGATGTTGAAAATGCTGTGGAAGAAGCGATAAGACTCCACATAAAGCTGTTCCTTGACAACAAAACAGTTCTGGAAGAACTAAACCAGACACAGCAGGCAGCACAAACCAACGCAGGCTATCAGAGGGAAATTAAGGATGCCGTAAAGCGTAAGAAACGGGCAGAAATGATGTCCGGTTCCTTATATAACGATTATGCTGACGGTTTATTGAGTGAAAGGGATTACCTTTATGCAAAGGAAAAGTATTTAAAACAGGCGGAGAAGGAAGAACAGAGGCTTTCAGAATTACAGGAAATGCAGAGAAGGTATGAAACAGGCTGCAGGGGGGAAAGCAAACTGGATTCACTGGTTCAGCAGTATCGGGATTTTGACAGCTTGACAGAGAATATTATCCATTCATTTATCTGTAAGGTGTTGGTTTATAGTGATGAGCGCTTAGAGATCGTGTTCCGTTTTGAAGATGAATTTAAGGAATTGGAAGATGTTGTCGGGGAAAGGAGGGATGAATTATGCAGGTAGAAAACAGGACTGTAAGCGGAAGCGAATATGTAATCGCCCTGTATATCCGGTTATCACAGGAAGATCGTGACCTGTCCCTCCGGTCAGACAAGATGGAGAGCAACAGTATTACCAATCAGAGAGCTTTGCTATGGGAATATATCAGAACACATAAGGACCTTGCAGACAGTACGGTGGTTGAAAAGTGTGATGATGGATACTCTGGTGTAAAGTTTGATGACAGACCGGGGTTTACTGAAATGATCCAGCTTGCAAAGGAGGGGAAGATAAACTGTATAATTGTAAAAGATTTTTCCCGCTTTGGCAGAAATTATGTGGAACTGGGGGATTATCTGGAACAGTTCTTCCCCTTTCTTGGCATACGGTTCATATCAGTAAATGACAATTATGACAGCAAGCAGTTTGACGGAACAACAGGCGGTCTTGATGTAGCGTTTAAGAACATGATCTATGATTTTTACAGCAGGGAGTTTTCAAAAAAACAGAGGATTGCATGGAAACGAATGGCTGAAAAGGGAGAGTATAATGCCCATTGTGCCATGTATGGCTATAAGAAAGCAGATGATAATGTCCATCAGTTGGTAGTCCATGAAGAAACGGGTAAAATTGTTCACGAAATCTTTGAAATGATGGCATCCGGCATTACTCCTTTAAAGATTGCAAGGCTGCTGAACCAGAGAGGGGTTCCAACACCGTCAGAGTTCCATAAAATGCAGGGCTATCAAAAGGAATGGAGCCGATATGGGGCAGAATGCTGTTGGACAGACGATAGAATACGTTGCATGGTTAAAGACGAAAGATATACTGGGACAATGGTTTCCCTAAAAACGGGTTCTGTAATGGTAAGGGGAAAGCGTCAGAAAAAGCCCGCATCAGAATGGATTAGGGTAGAGAACACCCATGAGCCGATTGTTTCTTATGAGTTATATGTAAAAGCTAACTCCATGCTGAAACAGTGTGAATTTAAGCAAAGCGGTAAAAAAGGAAGAAACATATATTATTGCGGTTATTGTGGCAGGAAGTTACAGGGAGATGGCAGCGGGGTGATAACCTGCTGGCAAAGGTATTATTTGCAGGAGTGCGATTGCAGGAAAGCAAGAATAAAGAAAGAAAATGCTGATAATGCGGTAGTTCAAGCTGTTCGGCAGCAGATAAAGCTACTTGTCAGGGAGGAGGAATTATCCAAAGAGGCAAAAAACAGAACTGTTCCATATTCAGAGCAGGAAGAAATGAAAACAATTGCAAAAACGATTGCTGTAATGAAAAAGACATGGATGCCACTCTATGAACAGTATACGGACGGTAAATTGTCCAGAGAGGATTTTTTACTGGAAAAGAAAAAATATGATGAAGAAATAGACAGGTTAGAACTTCGCATGAGGGAACTGCAAGACAGTCGTGCAGTACAGAGCGAAAGCAGCCAGCAAAAGACGAAACGTATCAGTCAATTACTTTGCTTTGCAGATCAGATAGAACTGACAGAAGAAATTAAAGAGAAGCTGATTGACAAAGTAAAGGTATTTTCCGATAATAGAATAGAAATTTGTTGGAACTTTGAATCAGATTTCTTTGAAGGAAATACCATTCACAAGTGCGGTTAGATGCCGCACCTGTGAGAAAGTTCAAAAAAAGAAATTTTTTTTAGTCCTTACTTGACAGAAGAACAG
>CAQBGY010000077.1 GCA_948759685.1 uncultured Eubacterium sp. | reverse complement strand
TCCGTGTCTTTTCATAAACAGCGGTCAAACGTTGTGCATAGTTATTGTATGCAACGGAGTTCTTTTTGTAAAAATCATCTACTATTACCCCGTAGAGCCTTGCTAAAACAGGAAGAGTCAAAACGTCCGGCAAAGTTGTTCCGCATTCCCATCTCGAAACAGTCTGTACATTTACGTTCAGATGGTTGGCTACCTGTTCCTGTGTATAATTTTTTGACAAACGAAATTTTTTTAAGTTTTCACAAAAAATAGTTTGATCCATATCTCATCACCTCGAAATTTATTTTTTAGAAGCTTCTGGATTAGATTATAGTAAAAAATAAAAAAGAAGGTAATGTCTTATTTTGTGAATAGTATCGCAAAATTTGTATAGTCATAAACAAACTGACGTAGGTTGTGATACGATTCACAATTCTTTTACCAGACATAGAGTCAGCTCATCATCATTCCTGCAGACAGCATCTGTTTCATATATTTTTTCCTTGTAATACACACCCTTTCCATCAGGAATATAGCCTCTTTTTATATAGAATCTCTGGGCAGGTCCGTAGTCGCTGTTTAAGCAGACGTCCAGATATATTTTATTGCAATGCTGCCCGGCAATGTTTTCTGCTGCATCCAATAACATAGTAGCTATTTTCTTCCGCCGGTATTCTTCGAATACGATTAAATCTACCACACCCGGAATATTCTGACCGGCCAGACCGCCCCATCTACATTTGTGGTACAAAAAGACATATCCTGCCACGGCGCCGTTGTACAGTGCAAGCAACGCGGTACACTCTCTCTTTTTCTGATTATCCAACTGCCGTTTTAAATAGTCGATGTTCTTCTGGCTCTCGTCGCCATCCGCCCTGCAAATGAGCGGAATATCATCATAATCCATGATGCGGATATCTATGCATAAGCGGTCAAGCCTTTCCCATTCTTCTCTTAAAATAGAATAACACAGTGTATCGCTTTTATCGCGGGCGTGCTTCCTCAATCTGCCTTCAAAGGTAAAGGAACATTTTTCCAAAACTCTTATACTTTCCTTATTATGTGACCGCACCCATGCGGCGATGGCTGATAAGTTCATCTCTCTGAATCCATAATCAAGCATCCTTTGCACAGCCTGCATTGCGTAGCCATTATTCCGGTACTCGGCAGCGATGGCATACTCCATTTCCATATAGCCGTCATATCGGTTCATATCACCCAGACTTATAAATCCTATAAAGTTACCATTTCTTTTGTCGGCAATCACTTTAAAGCCCCTGCCATTCTTCCAACAATGGATGGCATTCCGGCTTTCAGTAATTGAATTATAGAAATCAATCCCGCTTTTTCTTATGGCTTCGTCAAGACACATTTCATATAAAGCTTCTGCGTCGCTATCCTGCCAATTTCTCAATATCAAATCTTTTGTTTCCATGGATTATTCCCTCCGCGAATTGCATATTGCAATATATCTTTCCCACACCCCCGGCAATTTTGATTTTATAAACGAAGCATAGGAACAATCCGGGGTTTCTATCATATGCTTTTCCTTTAAGTATTCGATGCAGCATGCGTACCACCAATCCAGCTGTTTTTCCGATTTATCTTCAAAACGCCCCACTTTCATTTTGCCCAGCTTCACATATTCCATAAACTTCATTTTTCAATGTATCCAAACGAATTCCTGCCTCATCAATGTCATTCAATATATCCTCTATCCTATTTTCCAAATCATCAACTCTACTTTCTGCATCTTCAATATCTGATATCACGCCTCCAACAGGGCAGTTCTTCAATGTGATATTGCAATTATCACCAAGTTTGATATCTCCCAAGGAACACTTAGTAAGTGCTATCTCTTTACATTGATCAATACATAAATGTTCAAATAGTTTTTCGAGTTTTTCTATTCTTTCCTCCAGACTTTTAATATATTCCTCTCTATCAATATTCATAATATCCTTACCTCCTAGTATAATAATGGTGTAGTCAAGAATGACTACTGGTTAATAGTTACAAAGTCCAATCTAATAAATCTATATAGATATAA
Organism: uncultured Eubacterium sp.; assembly: GCA_948759685.1. Next base: position 9,592 of record CAQBGY010000077.1, on the reverse strand, counting down.
CGGAAGGAGGAGTTCCCCCTCCATCAGAAGTTATAAAGTAACATTATTTACCATGTCTGAGGTTTCCTTAATGCACCAGACAAAATATAGAGGTATAATCACTGAGGCAGGATCATTGACGACGCCTCCTTGGGAACCGGCCTTCCGGCTGGTGAAACCTCTTAGAAAGTCTGTCAGTCCATTCGGTGGTGATTTATGTTTTGGCTGGTTGGGAAGCCCCAGGCTATACCTGTATAAGCCGCTAGGTTGTGTATCCGCCTTCTGGAAATGGATACCTGCCAGAAAGGATAAAACCATGCAATACCAAAAAGTACTTAAGATGCTGGAAAGCATCCCCTATCTCTCAGTCGGGCTTGATGTCGGGGCAGACTTCACATGGATGTCCATCATGCTCCCAAACGGCACCCTTGCCGGGAAACCTTTTAAGATCGTTCATTCCGATCCACAGTCCCGGGAGCTTGCCGTCACAAAAATAAAGGAAGCACAAGAGGCGTATTCTCTTGAAAGCCGCTGCTTCCTTGAGTCCACCGGGATCTACCACATCCCGCTCCTGTGCTTCCTTCGCGATAAGGGTTTTGACTGCTCCGTCATTAATCCTATCATTACTAAGGAACTGTAAAAAAATAACTTTTAATATTACTTGTCTTTTTCTCCGATAGCACCGCTCAAAAATCAGTTACATAGCCCGCTATGCGCCTGATTTTTGAGCGGCACTCTCGAAGAAAAATCCTACGCACTATTTAAAAGTTATTTTTTTACAGTTCCTAAGAATAGCACAAATATGAACGTAAGGAAACTGATGCTTCCCTTAAGACTTCCATTGTCCCGGATGACGCGGTCATTGACCTGCGCAATCTCGTGCGTGACTACTATTATTTCAAGAACCTGCAGTCCGCTGTTGCGTTGAAGCTTAATGCGGAACTCAAAGTGTCCTTCCCCGCATACCTGGATGTATTCAGCAAGGTCACAGCCCAGACATCCTTAGCGCTTCTGGAAGCTTACCCCCTTGCAGCGGACATGCCCGCAGCCCCAAAGGACGAACTTGTGGAAGCCATACGCAATACAGCGCGTTTCGGCAAAAAATACGCCCTTTCCAAATATGATGCCATATGCGCCGCCGCAAAAGATGCCGCTGTTTTCGGACGTGCCCTTCCAAGCAACGCTGTCCGGATCAGGCTGTACATAAAAATGTACCGGGAATACCAGGCACATCTGGACAGTATATTGGAAGAACTGCATAAGACCGTGGATAAACTGCAGAGCGATCCGGTTTATGACCGTATCTGCCTTCTCCAGTCCCTCCGGGGTGTTGGCTTCCTCAGCGCAGTTGTCCTGACCGCGGAAATGGGTTCCTTTGACCTGTTCCCCTCACCGAAGAAGCTCTATGCTTACTTTGGGATGGATCCTGGTGTAAATGATTCCGGCAAGTTCCATGGAGACAGGGTCCATATGTCCAGGCGGGGCTCCAGCCTTGCCTGGCGTATCCTGCATATAATCGCCATAAACAACCTGAAAGTGGATAAAAGAACAAAAGCGCCTGTAAATCCGGTCATTTATGATTACTACACCCGCAAATGCGCCAGCAAGAAAAAGATTGTTGCTGGCGGAGCTGTTATGCACAAAATCTGCAACATCATTTTCGCTATGCTCCGGGATAATAAACCTTTTGAACCCATTACGCCGGAAGAACACTGTGAACAGTATCTGGCAACTCATCCTGACAAAGCACCAAACGCTGCTTAACAGGTTTTCATGAATTTTTAAAATTTCCACGTGAGTGGGCTTATTAAAGTTACCCTTTTTTACATCAACTGTAAAGAAAAAAGATTATAATGCCTGCTTTCTCTATCAAAATAGTCATTAAACTCCATTAAAACATCATCATTCAAATCAAATTTTCTTGAATAAGGACAGTTTCTAACACACCCCTATTTACCCCGCACAAATTCTAATTTTTCGTTTCCTACATCTTCCTGACAAACTGGAATTCTGATAAGACACTTTTTATAGCATTTATTAACTGTTATATCTTATCTTCAAAAAGTCCGCAAACCCTTGAAAATGCTAAATTTATAGCAAGTGAGTTTGCCCTTAGACTTTCCCTTGTGTTATATCCTTTTCCCTCATGTTACGAACTCTCATAAGGGCAAAAATATGGGAAAGAAAAACCTGTAACAAATTATAACATAAAATGAACAGGACAGGAAGAATTGATTGGAATGCTTTCAAAAATTACTCCAAAACTCAAGAAGAAAGGACGAAAAATATGAGGTTTATTCATGCAACATATAATATGCTCCATAACAGTATTGATGTAACCACTTTTGACGGATATGTTTTACGGATAGACTGCGGAAAAGCGGAAAAAGGATTAAAAACAACGCCATGTTCTGAATGTGCCTTAAATGCTTTGGCTATAGACAACCCACTTGAATATGCAACACTGTATCTTGATGGTGGTATGCAGACGTGGGTAGATGCGGAAGATTCATTAGAATTGTGGTAACATATCTTTCTTTGCATAGAGGACTGGTTAAGATATAAACCAGTTCTCTATTTATTTGTAAAATTGCCCACACTTACATCATATATGAACGGAGTTTTACAATGATAAATCGTTAGGAATTGTTTAGAAATAGCTTGTTAATTTTGACAGTTTAGTGCGAAATAACATGGATACAAACGGTCTACAACTTGCAGACTATTTATTTTGTATTCATCATTTTTGCCACTTCAGACTCCAACGTTTCTATTGTAGGAAGACTGCGTTGGTATTCTTTGCTGAGCGCATTACTTAATTCGTATCCTGCAATACCAATCGGCTGTGAAACTTCTTCCAAAGAATATTCCGCCACTACATTATCCTTATCCTTACAAATAAGCAAACCTATTGCTGGATTATCGCCATCTCCTGTTAATTGCTTATTTACTGCGGTAACATAAAAATTTAATTTTCCAACATACTCCGGTTCAAATCTCTTTGTTTTAAGTTCTACGACAACATAACAGTGAAGTTTTATGTGATAAAACAGCAAATCAATATAAAATTCACGCTCTCCAACCTGTAAATGCACCTGACGCCCCACATAGGAAAAACCTGTTCCCAGTTCCAACAGGAACTGTGTAATCTGATTTACCAGAGCATCTTCCAATTCTTTTTCATCGTAATCATCCCGCATTGTTAAAAAATCGAAACTATATGGATCTTTTAATGTCTGTACAGCCAAATCAGAAGCATTGGCAGGAAGTTTATCCTTAAAATTCGTAATGGCTTTTCCCTTACGCTCATATAATGCGCTTTCAATCTGATGTTCCAATACATCCCGGCTCCAATTATTTTCCAAAGTATACTGTGCATAAAAAACGGCTTCACGCACATCTTTACATTTAAAAATAATACGTTGATTATGTCCCCACGGAATTGTTGTTATCAGCCGGAAAATATCATCAGACCTCAATTCGTCTACAACTTGTTGACCATTTACGGCTTCTGCATAAAAGCGATACCATAGCCGCATCGTTTTCAAATTCGTTTCTGAAAATCCTGCCATATCAGGAAAGGTCTTTTTCAAGTCAATGCTCATCTGCCGCAAAAGCCCTTCTCCCCACTTTGAATGTTTCTGCCGATTTACGATATCCTCGCCAATATGCCAATAAAGTTCTAATAGTTCTCTATTCACTTTAATAGATGCTTTAATCTGACTGTTTCTAATCCTGTCTTTAATCAAAGCAATCCATTCTCTGTATACATCAGTCACGATAAATTTTACCTCTTGCTTTTTGATGCCGGCTTTCATCTTTTCCTCCATAGTATGTATCAATTCATCATAAAATCATTCATTGTCAGATACAAATTATCTCTTATCCTTCCAAAAGGTCAAATACATTTGCGTAACACATTCCATCATGCCCAGCAAAATATGCATTAAGAAAAATACACTGATTGAAATGAGCCATTTTATAGCTGATGCCGGAACAATCAGGGCTAAAAATACATATGCGATTAATATCATCATATAAATAATTTCTACCATAACATAATATGAAATATTAGACAATAAGACTTGAAACAAACTGAGTTGCTCGCCACCAAGCTTTTTATAATGTATCTCATTTGACTTTTCACTTTTCAATTTCCTTATATTTTCGTTATCAGAAGAAACTAAAATAGTTATTATGGCTAATAAAAAAGAAACCAAAGTAGCAATTCCACTTATTTGAATACCGACAAAATCTGAAAATATCGCTTCGATGTCAACGCCATCTCTAACATCTATAGCAAAAGCGCCTATCAATACAATGATACCAGTTGCTAATGGAATAAGATATTGCCTCCACAGTTTTCGCCTCGTTTTTATATAATCTCTGATTGGCAGAAATATAAATAAAGTTTTCATATTTTATCTCCTATTTGTTTCAATGAATTCCTGCGCTTTCTTAAAAAAGTCATAACTATCAACCTCGTCGGTTGTGCTTAAACGTCCAACAGAAATAAAATTTTTCATTTTTATCAAATCCGTAGATGCTTCAAAACTTCCATGCTTTTTGGAACCACTTGCCTTAATTCTTTTTATCCTGCCATCCCCTTGCATAGCCTCATAATATGCCTTTATTAAATTATCTGGAAATTTTCCACCCTTTTTCGGTGTTTTTATCCTGATTTCTACATCATCCGCAATATCGGAGGTTCTTCCCGCAAACAACATGAATTCATTTGGCAGACTATCCTTATATACTGTAAGCGTAAGCGCCGATATTGTTTTTGCTTCTTTAAGAGAAGTCAAGAAATCGTCTCCCGGCATAATTTCATAGGATACTTCATAATGATATTGTTCTTCTGTTTCCTCATTAAATCGTTTAAAGCATTCGTTCAAATAGTTTATGATACAATTTATTGTGATGCCGTAATAATTACTTTCATGCACCGCCAAGTAGCGTTGTTGCCCCTGTGCTAATCTAATACAAAGATGTGTCTTTTCTTCATCTCCATCCCGCCACTGTTTTCTTGTTCCTAAAGGCTCCATTGTTTCTGTATTAATTTCATTACGAACATGATTGTATTTTGCTGATTTAAAAGTAATATTATAATCTCCATTTCCCATGTTTTCAAACGAATCCAGCCATACAACTTTTTCAGCAAAAGTCAACTCTTGTCTTCTGTCTTTCAGACTCTTTTTCAAAGTATATTCCAACATTTTTGAAAAAACATTCGTAATTTGCGCAATGTCATATGTAGATGTGTCCGATGCTTCTTTTTGTCTTGTAATAGCAAGATAATAAAAATAGATTAAGACCTTTTTATCATTTTCTTGAGTACCCATATTTTTCTCCTCAATGCTTACAATATTTCTTTTAACAGTTTCCAATTCTCGTCTTTTATATCATTTGAGTATTCTTCTGTACAGATACATAATTCAGAACTTTGCTTATCCTGACGCACTATACCCCCATGAAGATTATACTTATCCAGATATTTTTTTAATACCGCAAATTTCTTAGATGTAAATTTATCAATGTCTTCGCTGTGTCCTGATTTAGAAAAACCGCCTTTTGTTTCTATAATCCATGTATTTCCTTCTGTATCATGGACTATATAATCGGGATAAAAAGATTTTTGTTTTCCGGCATTATCTTCATAAACGATAGAAAAATACTCATTTCCTTTATCTCCGTTTTTGTAGAACCATTCTATATGATTATTGGATTCACAGTATTTTTCAAAGATTTTTTCAGGTTCTGATCGAACTTCCGCTGAAGCCCTATACCCTTTATATACATTTTTTATCAGTTCCATTTGATCTTTAGCGCTGCCGTCATACGCAAACATATAATTCAATGGGAAACTCCACGGTTTTTCCGTTATCATATTAGACTCTATTTTTATTTGTGCAGTTTCCGATGCCATTGCAATACGGATATCATCAATCAGACGGGGCTTATTATTAATGACAAATGCATACAATTCTCTGATTTCTAATATCAAAAGAGTATACTCTGAACGCAAATCTTTCAAAAATAATCTACGCACGATGGTATTCATATTATTGTAGTCAAGACCAACCTTCATTCCGATTTCAGCAACACAATGATGGTATTCTTTTCCATGTTTGTGCGTCGTTAATTTTTCCCTGATTTTTATTTCATTCAAATTATCAAATTCTTCTTTGGACAAAGTAGCCAGTTCTCCTGACTTGGTATAATCTATAATATCTGTGTTGAAATCATATTTGTGTGCTTCTAACCTTTTTCTGTTTTCTACAGCTTTACCATCCAGATTGTATTGGCTGGAAAAATACTTCTTTATGACCTTTAACGCCAATTTTGCATCTCTTGGGAAAGGAACATTTGTCTTTTGCTGGCAAATAAGGGTAAAGTGACTATATTCACGTTTCAAAGTCAAGTCCCTTTCTTCCAAAGCCCCTTTCCCTAAACTCCTTTTTACATTTTCTGTAAATTTTTCATCCAAAGTATAAAGATAACAGCAGTCCAGCAAATCGTCTTCATAATGTTTTGCTTCCGGCATCCTGCGGATTCTTCCAATTGTCTGAATCTCAAATGTTTCACTCATATTTTCACGCAGTTTGACAAGTATATGCGCTCTGGGACAGTCCCATCCCGTTGCAATAGCTTGCTTAATAATTACGACTATTGATTCCGCATTATTTTCTGAAATGGACTCTAAGTTTTGTTTCTTATCTGCAAGCCATACCGCTAATTGATTATTTTCATATGTAATTCCTTGTGCAGAAAGATAGGTTTCGATGCTCTCCAAAAGAACATCAGACTTATTGGGTAACTGAACAACTATCAGTGGATTTACGGGGGCTTTCCTTCTCAAAAATTCCGAATGCAATTTGCGGCGTTTTGTAAGCGCCTTATTCATAAGATAAGAAACCTGATCTTCAACGCTTATATTCTGTTCAAAATTCTCATTAATAAGCAGCAATTTTTTTATTAGCCCTTCTGCAATAACATCTTCTTCCAGAATTTCAATTAAATATGCATCCTTATAATTCTTTGGTGTTGCAGAGCATCGCACAATCTTATCAGTTTTAAAATAATCAATAATTTCTTCTGCCTTAATAGTATCATTTTGGTGAGATTCATCTACAATAATTTTAAATGTCAGTCCTTCTTCTAAGGCATGGTAGATGTAATCCAAAAAATTAACTCGTTCACTGTCTTTTAACGCATTATTACCTTTTTTGGTGAGTTTTTCCCAATTGATAAAGCAACAGTCATTTTGTTCAAATCCGCCTGCCATAACGTCGCATAACAATTTTGTCCGGCTTCCATGAATATATCTGTCCATCTTTTCCTTGCTCTGTTCCTCAAGATTTCCCTTCCCCGGAGTAAGCCAAATAAATACCTGATTGTTATAACTTTTCAGATACTCGTCCATAAAGTGTGTTAAAATAATCGTTTTTCCACTTCCAGTACAGCTTTTCAAAATGATTTCTTTTTTGTCACACTCCATTGCCTCCATCAAATCTGTAATTGCTTTTAATTAGAAATCTGCCAACTCTATGTTCATATTCAGCCCTCCAACTCCCTATAGTAATAATCAGGAATGTTATTTATCTTAATATTTAATTTTCGCACTTTTTCAGCCTGTTCACCAGAAAGAAGTATATCATGTCCTAAATAAATTATTTTGCAATCTGAATCCTTGTTAAGCCGATTAATATAATCGTCTGCTTCTTTTTCGGTCAGGATAATTGCAATTTCTGAGTTATTTATAAAATCAATCCCATTTTCCAGTTCTACTAGTTCACGAATATGCAGAAGCAATTCATCAGCATACTCATAATATAAGCGGTCACTAATCGGAATATAGTCGATTTTGTAATACTTCAGGCTTTCAACATATTTTTCCTTTTCAATTACTCTTTTCAGACGTTCATATGTTACATCTTTACAAATATTATTTTCATTATTGGTACAAAGGATAATTCGGCGATTGCTTTTCTTATTTTCTGCATTATATCGAAATAATGCCTGCCCCGTCGTTCCGCTTCCTGCAAAGAAATCAAGTATAACAGCATTTTCTTTATTTATTGTTCCAATAGACATAATATATTTCAAAAGTTCTACTGGCTTAGGATAAGGGAATGCTTTTTTTTCAAATAATTCTCCCAAGTCTTTTGTCCCCTCTTTTGTCATTCCCACAAAATCAGGCAATTGGGTTGTTGTAGCAGAAATACCAGCAATATTTCCCGTTTTTTTCAAAGCCTTAGCTTCATCTTCATCTTTAAAATACCTTAATTGAGGTTTTGATATTTTAAGAAATTCATAATCACCCGGAAAGACTATCCTGTTTTGCTCCAAATAAAACTCAAAGGTTTCTTTTGTAATTGCCCAAGTCCTATTTACATTTGCTGGAAATTCCTCACCATTTTTAGGATTAACCATAGTAAAAAAGCTATTGGGACGTTCTTCTGCCGTTGTCTGTTTTGTTAAATCATGTATTCGCCAAGGTCTGTTGGGAAAATCTTCTGTTTCATAATACTTTCGGCTATTTTTTCGTTTTGTAAAGGCATTAAACATTTCACTTTTGGCATAAACCAAAATCCACTCATAATCTTGAGAAATTCCAAAGGGGACATCTGTCTTTGCGGTACGTTTCCTCCAAGGTATCATTCCTGCAAAATTCTGTTCTCCAAAAATGCAATCACATAACAACTTCAAATTAGCTTGTTCATTGTCATCAATGCTTATAAATATAGCGCCTGCATTATGTAATAATTTGTGTGCAATTTTTAACCGTACTTCCATAAATGAAATCCATTTTGAATGAATATATCCATCTGATTTCGTAATATAATTGTCATCATATTTAAAATCATCCACTCCTCTGTTATATGGTGGATCAATATATATTAAATCAATTTTTCCCTTATGTGTTTTCTCCAATAATTTTAATGCAGACAGATTATCACCTTCTATTAAAAAATTCATCTGTCCGTTACCTTTATCAATAAACAACTCTTTGTCTTCTTCCAATACAGGCGTATGCGTATCAAGAATATCATTTATCTTTTCTCTATGTTCTTCAAAAACTAAACCATATTTTTTCCCATTGACATCTTTTTCTATTTGGTTTAAATATAATAGCAGATTTCCGGTGTTTTCATCTTGCGGTGCTGAAGCTATATACTTTCGTATCTCTTTTATTTTTTCTAATAGGTCATCTCTCTTTTTCTTTGAAATGTTTATACTCATTAGTTCCTCCACAATATTAAATGTATCTATATCTTGCACTTGACTAATTTTACCATAAAGCTAGTAAAAATAACAGATTATTGCGGAAGTATTTTGTGCAATAGCGTGAAATAAACTCGTTAGTTTTTATGTAATCCATCGAAATTTCGATGGATTAGTCATCGTTCCAAAACGATATACGGATTATATACATAGATGCTGTTGATAAAGAAAAAACATTTTAATTACAAACGATTCCTGCTCATTTTTACACCCATAAGCCGCACCTGCTTTTCGACAGCTTCCACATTCTGCGCCAACTGCTCTATCGTGCCTGTACGGTTTTCCGGCTTGATTTCCGGCTGTATCAGTTCCTTTGGGTATTCCTGCC
>CAQBGY010000076.1 GCA_948759685.1 uncultured Eubacterium sp. | reverse complement strand
GCAGAAAAAAATCAAAAAGCAATTGTAAGTCATCAGGAGAAAGGAGAACTGAAAATGCTGACAGATCATTCATTACATGCATCTTATGGAACGGAACAGGGCTGGTATTATTTTAATGACCAATATGATATAGAAGAGGATGATGACAGACTGCCGGCGATTATGTATGTAGACTATAAGACAGGAAGAGGAATGTACTTATGTAATAAAGTCAACTGTAAACATAAATCATATGATTGCAATGCAGTTCTCCCCAAAGAAATGGAAGGTGAAAAAGTACTATTTGGACAGGAAGAATATTTGTATATTGCAACATCGGAGTATGATTCATCCGGTTCCATGTCTTCGGGACAGATGTTTATTGGAGAAGGAGAAAATGGCGAACCACAGGCACAAGAAAAAGAACCTTGTATCCCGGCAATCTACCGTATGAAACTGGATGGAACAGAACGTGAGAAGGTAATGGATTTAGAAAGTGGAACAGTGTTAGAAGGTGTCTTTTTAGGAGATGGAGACAATTTATATACAATCCGTAAAAAAGTGAAATCTGAGTCAAAAGGTGCAGATACATATAATACAGGATATGACAAATTTTTGGTAAAGGTTGATATGAAAAACAAAAAAACAGAAAAGGTTTTAGAGTTAGATGAGGAAGAGACGATTCTGGGATGTGCCGAAAGAAAGGTTGTAACAGGAACAAGAGACTATGGAAAGAAGGTCACAACAGAAGAGAAACATCGTGATGATGATTTATATAAACAGGCAGACTATGTAATAAAAAGTATTGATTTGGACAGCGGGGAATCAGTTACGTTAAAGACTTTAAAAGAAAAAAATATCCATGGGGAAAAAGTCGTTGGAAACAATATTTATATTTCCAAGGATAAATCTAATAAAATTGAAGTAATTAATTGTATTACAGGACAAACAAAAATAATTAAAACAGCTGAACCGCTGTCTGTCGATGAGGTGATACAGGACAAAGAAGGCACAGATATATTGTATTGTGTTGGGTATGACTCATACGCCGATGATGATAAAGGATGGGATTATTACCTGCTCAATACAAAAACAGGTAAAATAACCAATGGAAAATTAAAAAATAATGAAAATACACCGGTAGAAATTGTAGCACAAACGAGCGATAAACTGTTAGTGAACAGTAACTACAAAAATGTAACAGAATATGTGCCGTGGGTAGGCGTAAATCAGACAGTGATTGGAGAGATGGAATATAGTTTGATTTCAAAAGAGAATTATATCAATAACAAGGCCGATTATAAAAAGATAAAGATGATAGGAATGAGTAATAAAAAACAATAAAAATGAGGTAAAGAAAAATGTTAGAAATTATTGGAGTTTATAAAAGCTATGGGAAAAAGCCAGCCCTGAATGATATTCATATAAAAATGGAACCGGGGGTTTATGGACTGCTAGGTCCAAATGGTGCAGGAAAGTCCACGTTGATGAAGATTATTACAGATAATCTGATGCCGGATAAGGGAGAAGTGTTGTGGAATGGAAAGTCTATTTTTAAGAAAAATCAGGCATACAGAAAAATATTAGGATATGCACCACAGCAGCAGGGACTGTATGATAATTTCACGGGGCGGAAGTTTTTAGGGTATATGGCGGCCTTAAAAGACATTTCTAAGAATCAGGTTGTGGAAGAAATAGAAATGTCAGCAGGAAGAGTAAATCTGACAGAGCGGCTGGATGATAAAATTAAGAATTATTCCGGTGGAATGAAACAGCGTTTGTTAGTGGCACAGGCGCTGATGGGACAGCCTCAATTGTTGATATTGGATGAGCCGACAGCAGGATTAGACCCAAAAGAGAGAGTCAGAGTCAGAGAAACACTGGAAGAAATTTCAGGAGATAAAATTATTCTTGTGGCAACGCATGTGGTATCTGATATTGAGTCTATTGCAAAGGAAATTATTATATTAAAAGAGGGAAGTCTTGTAGCAATGGACAGTCCGGTAAATTTGATTGAAAGGTTTGCAAAAGATGAGGATTTAGAACAGGTCTATATGAATATCTTTGGAGAAAACGGGGAAGAGGCATCATATGATTAGAATTATTATAGGAGAATTGAGAAAAGTATGGCAGGGGAAATCTTTCTGGATAATGATTGCCATTGCCATAGTAATTAATTTATGCTATATGCAGTTTTCTGAGCAGATATCCATTGGTTTATCAGGGGAACAGGAAATAAGTGAAGAAGCGCCCTCTTTTGCATATAAAAACTTTGATAAGCAGCTGGTGAAAGCGAAAGACAGGTGTCAATTTATAGAAGACTATAATACTGAAATTCAGGGATTACTGTTAGTAGAGCAGATTCAGAATTATAAGGCATCGGATAGCGAATTGGCATTAAAAATGGCAGAAGGAATGCTAAAAGAAAGAAAAGAGGAATATAACAAATATTTCTCGAAATGGAAAAATAAAGAATATCATCTCTATACAGACAATCTGGTAACAGAAAGTATTTTTGCAGAGAAGATTTATAAGAAATATTCTCTGGAGAAGGATTACAATGCCTATCTCGATGAGATTTTTGAGCAGGAAGAGGAAAAACTGGGAGTTTCTATATTTGCAGATAATGTAAGAGATAGTTTTTCAGAAAAGATGATACGGAAAACTTCTGAAAAATATCGGGGGATGAAAGGAACGAAGACAACCTTTTATTCTTTCCAATGGCTGGAAAAAATCAGTGAAAATAAAATGACGGATATTCTGATTGTATTAGTTATTTTTATTATTGCGATGTATCTGGTGTTTGAAGATAAAAAGAAAAATCTTTTTTCTATCATGAAAGCAACACCTTGCGGAAGAAGCAGATGTATAATGGCAAAACTTTTTACATTGGCTGTCAGTACTGTATTTGTTACATTTATCATTTACTTGTCTATGCTGATATATATCGGATGTAATTTTGGACTTGCAGGGATTCATGAATCCATTCAGTCTGCAGGTGCGTTTATTGCATGCCCGTATCATTTCAGAGTATGGCAGTTCCTTCTGATAAGTATTTTTATGAAAGGTGCAGCATTCGTTATTATCGCGTTGTTTATTTTTCTTATCAGTATGCTGTCGGCAAACTATATGATCCCTTTTGGGGCGGGCATGCTGTTGGTGATGGGAAATGTATTATTATACGAAATGTTTGCAAGTGTTGGAAAATACAATGTATTTCATTATTTAAATATTTGGAGTTTTATAAAATCAGAAAACCTGATAGGTAATTATTCTCTTCTGAATATTGTAGGGATACCGGTGTCATCAGCCTTTATGGCAAATTTTTTGATAGTGATGCTTCTGGCAGTGCTTATTTTGGCAAACATATTTGTTTTTGTGAAAGTAAGACAAATGCCGGAATATTCTAAAAAAATAAAATTAAATATTCCAATCAGCAGGTTTTACAGAAGGGGAAAAATATCAAAAAAATTGATAAGTTATGAAGCCTGTAAGATTTATAGAATCAGTGGATGTGCTGTTATGGTAGTATTGTTTGTATTGGGAATGGTATTTAGCAGTGCAAAAAGCAGTTGTTATCTGTCACCGAACCAGGAGAGTTATCGTATTCAGATGAAAGCGCTGGAAGGAAAAATGACAGATGAAAAGGAAAAGATTGTTTTAGAGAAGAAACAATATTATGATGATGTACTTGAGCAGTTAAAAATCTTAGAAGAGAAATATGAAGAAGGAAAAGTTGCACAGGAGTCATATGAAAATAGAAAACTGAGTTTGGAATCAAAGCTGGCATTATATCCCGCATTTTTACGGGTGCAGGAAAGATATGAGTATGTAAAGAGTCATAAGAATGCCCGGTTTGTTTATGAGGATGGCTACAATAAAATGATTGGAAAAATGGATGACTGGTATATTGATTTTACACTTATTATTGCTATCGTGCTTGTTATTATGCAGTCTACTATTTTTACTTTGGATAGAGAGCGTGGAATGGAAGGTCTTATCAGGGCAACGCCAAAGGGGAGGAAGAACAGTAGTTTTTATAAAGTTGCAATTGGGATAATTAATGCAGCAGTACTGATTTTTAGTTTTATGTGTCGTAATATTTATGTTGCAAACAAATTTTACGGACTTGGTTTATGGAGTGTTTCTATCTCTAATTTAAAGGGATTTGAAACATTGCCGGAGTTTCTGCCGATTGTTTTATGCATTGCATTGTTTGGAATGGTACAGCTTCTGATTGTGACTGCATTTTCTGTATTGGTAATGTTTGTTTCAAAAAAGATAGGCAGTGCAGTCTGGGCAATTGTTATACAACTGGTAGTAGTGGTTGGGATATATGTTTTATACTATTCTGAACACATGACATAATAAAAAGCGTTAATGATTCCATCATCATGGCAATAAGATATATTAAAAAGGGAAAATTTATATGAGTTTTTCAGAAATTATTTCGGCTGTTGATGATTTTGTCTGGGGACCTGTAATGTTGGTACTTCTGGTTGGAACAGGTGTGTTTTTGACATTCAGGTTGAAATTCAGACCTTGGAGAAATTTAGGCTATGCATTAAAGAGTACATTGAGTAAAGAAGCAAGAAGCACCCAAAGAGGCCATGGTGATGTTTCATCTTTTTCTGCATTGACAACAGCGCTTGCCGCAACAATCGGAACAGGTAATATTGTAGGTGTTGCCACAGCTATGGCAGCAGGCGGGCCCGGAGCATTGGTGTGGATGTGGTTGTCAGCGTGTTTTGGAATGTCTTCTAAGTTTAGTGAATGCATGCTTGCCAGCAAATATAGGGAAGTAAATGAAAAGGGTGAAATGGCCGGTGGACCGATGTACACCATGAAAAGAGGGTTTAAGAACAAAAAGGCAGGAGCAGTACTTGGAATGTTTTTTGCAGTGTCTGCGGTCATGGCATCCTTTGGAATTGGCAATATGACACAGGCAAATTCTATTGTAGAATCGTTGAAAAGTACATTTTATTTCAATGAAAAAATTGTAGGGTTAGTGCTGACAATACTAGTATTAATAATAATTGTGGGAGGTATTCAGTCTATTTCCAAGGTATCATCTGTCGTAGTTCCCATTATGGCAATTTTCTATGTTTTTGCAGGAGTCAGTGTAATATTTGTCAATATACATAATCTTCCATCCGGTATTGTTATGATTTTTAAAATGGCATTTGCACCGGAATCTGTTGCAGGTGGTGTGACGGGGACAATGACAATCAGTGTTATGAATGCCATAAGGTTTGGCGTTGCACGTGGTGTTTTTTCTAATGAAGCAGGGATGGGGTCAGCTGCTATTACAGCGGCGGCAGCCACTACAGACGACCCGGTTCGTCAGGGATATATTAATATGACAGGTACATTCTGGGATACGATTGTAGTATGTACAGTTACAGGTCTTTGTATTGCATCTTCCGGCGTACTAGGAACGGTAGGAGCAGACGGAAAACTAATACAGGGAGCGGCATTGACGATTCTTGCCTTTCAGTCGGCATTAGGAGATGTAGGAGCTGTTTTAGTAACGATAGGTATAACATTGTTTGCATTTTCTACAATTTTAGGATGGGAGTATCATGGTGAAAAAGCTTTTGAATACATATTTGGTACATATAAATACAACATGATTTATAGAATATTCTTCTCGCTCATTGTATTTGTGGGGGCAACAACAACATTGCAGATTGTATGGAACTTTTCAGATATTGCAAATGCACTGATGGCAATACCCAATCTCATCTGTCTTTTGGCGATGAGCAAAGTGATAGCAAAAGAAGTAGAACGATTTCAGCCAATCTTGGAGAAGGAGAAAAAGGCAAACCGACTTAACAAAAAATAAGCATGAGATGTTTTATTATTAATTTTTAAAGTTATATAGGGCAGAGAATACACGATACAATTTGAAAACATTGAATAATTTAATTTATTTGTTACTTCTTTTTGTCAACACAAATATTTAAATTATGAAGTTTTCAAATTGTATCGTGTATTTTCTGCCATGTATAAGTTCTAAACAATACAATAGAACATTTTGCTTTTTATAATTTAATAATTCCTAAAGCGTTTGCGATGGAACTTACTAAGATTAAAATTAAGAATATAGGAGCAATATATTTAATCATAACTACAAACATATTTTTAGATTTAAATTTAGCACCACCATGTGTTGCTTCGTCAATAATGGTCTGTGGTTTAATAATAAATCCGACAAAGATACATGTAAACAATGCACAAATTGGCATCAGTACGCTGTTACTGATAAAGTCCATAATATCGAGTACAGACATTCCCATCCATGAAATAAATGAAAGTGGACCAAATCCTAAACTGGATGGTATTCCAAGAAGCAGTGAAAAAGCGAAAACAACGCCGCAGGCTACATGTCTGCTCCATTTGAATTTGTCACGGAAGATTGAAACAATAGTTTCCATCAGTGAGATTGCCGATGTTAAAGCGGCAAAGAATACGAGAACGAAGAAAACAGTTCCCACAACTGTGCCTATTTTCATGCTGTTGAAAACTTTAGGTAATGTTACAAACATTAACCCCGGACCTTGAGAAAGAGCTGATTGATCTCCGCCGGAAAAAGCAAATACTGCCGGTATAATCATTAATCCTGCAAGAAAAGCAATTGCTGTATCGAAAATCTCAATCTGTCTTACGGAACTTTCCAGATTATCTTTCTTTTTCATATAAGATCCATATGTAATCATAATACCCATTGCTAAGGACATTGAATAGAATAATTGTCCCATGGCAGCCAGAATTGTTTTAACGGATACGTCAGCCATGTGTGGTTTTAAGTAGTAAACAAGACCTTTCATTGCACCGTCTACAGTAAGACCATAGATAGCAATAAAGAGTGTCAGTACAACTAAAAGCGGCATCATAATCTTGCTGACTTTTTCAATACCTTTTTCAACTCCGAACCATACGACAAGGGCAGTTAATGCCATAAACAGGAAAAACCAGCCTAAAGGTTCGTAAGTGCCGGAGATAAATGTACTGAAATAATCATCACTAGCAGAAGCAGCCGCATTACCACTTATAAATGCTACAAAATACTTAATAACCCATCCTCCGATTACTGAATAATATGGGAAAATAATGATAGGAATAACAGCTGCTAATACGCCTACAAAACTAAAACGTTTGTCTAATGCTTTAAATGCTCCGATGGCACTTAATCCTGTTTTTCTACCAATGGCAATTTCAGCAATCATCAGTGAAAAACCGAATGTGACAGCTAAAATTAAATAAATTAATAAAAATGTTCCCCCTCCATATTGGGCAGCCAGATAAGGAAATCTCCAAATGTTTCCTAAACCAACGGCAGAACCGGCGGCAGCCAGTACAAACCCTATTTTGTTTGAGAAGTTACCTCTCTTTTCCATAATAGTTACCTCCATGTTATCGTTAAGAATAATTATGTATGAATTATACAATATCTAATAAAGAAAAGAAACATCAAAATAAAATTAAGTATAAAGGTTTATAAAATGAAATAAAGGATGTGTTTACTTAAAAATCAAAATCGGGTATGATTGAAATGTGATAAATAAAGATATTTGGTTATAAATAATATACAGAAAAAAGAAAGGAATGGTATTATATGATTGAGATTAGAGAGTTGTTTCAGAATACAGAAAAGTATTTAAATAAGGAAGTAAGTGTCGGCGGATGGATTCGCAGTATCAGAGATTCAAAGACTTTTGGATTTATTGTTTTAAATGACGGAACTTATTTTCAACCGATACAGATTGTTTATAATAATGAAATGGAAAATTTTACGCAAATTTCAAAGATGAATATTGGAGCGGCATTGATTGTTACTGGAACTCTGGTTGCTACACCGAATGCAAAACAGCCTTTTGAGATACAGGCTTTGAAAGTGGAGATAGAGGGAGAAAGCACACCGGATTATCCATTACAGAAAAAACGCCATTCTTTTGAATATCTGAGAACTATTTCTCATTTAAGACCAAGAACAAATACCTTTCAGGCAGTGTTTCGGGTGCGTTCGTTGTGTGCTTATGCGATTCACAAATTTTTTCAGGAGCAGGGATTTGTGTATGTGCACACGCCATTGATTACGGGAAGTGATTGTGAAGGAGCAGGAGAGATGTTTCAGGTAACCACTATGGACCTTAGTGAAATACCTAAGACAGCAGAGGGGGATGTTGATTTTGGGAAGGATTTTTTCAGTAAACCAACCAATCTTACGGTATCCGGGCAGTTAAATGGTGAAACATATGCCATGGCTTTTAAAAAGATATATACTTTTGGTCCTACATTTAGAGCGGAAAATTCTAACACTACAAGACATGCAGCGGAATTCTGGATGATTGAGCCGGAGATTGCGTTTGCGGATTTAATGGATGATATGGAACTCGCAGAGGCAATGATTAAGTTTATTATTCAATATGTTTTGAAACAGGCTCCGGAAGAAATGAATTTCTTTAATTCTTTTGTGGATAAAGGGCTGCTTGACAGATTAAATCATGTAATGAATTCTGAGTTTGGGCGTGTAACGTACACAGAAGCAATTGAAATATTAGAAAAACATAATGATAAGTTTGAATATAAAGTGAGCTGGGGAGCAGACTTGCAGACAGAGCATGAAAGGTATTTGACAGAAGAGATTTTTAAGCGTCCGGTTTTTGTTACAGACTATCCAAAAGAAATTAAGGCATTTTATATGAAACTTAATGATGATGAAAAGACAGTGGCGGCTATGGATTGCTTAGTGCCGGGAATTGGAGAAATTATCGGTGGAAGCCAGAGGGAAGAAAATCTCGAAGTGTTACGGGAACGTATGAAAGAACTGGGGTTAAATGAGAAAGATTATGAATTTTATCTGGATTTGAGAAAGTATGGTACGGCAAAGCACGCAGGATTTGGATTAGGGTTTGAAAGAATGATTATGTATCTTACAGGTATGGCAAATATCAGAGATGTCATACCATTTCCAAGAACTGTGAACAATTGCGAATTATAAATTCCGGGTTATAGGGGAGTGACTTTCCTGCTGAAGTAAATATAGAGAGAATACATTCACCTCATTACTTGAACATTTATAAAAGAAAACATAGAATTAATATCTCAAGTACCGACTTCATCTTCGAAAAAATCTTGATGATTTTTTCTCAGGTAAGTCTTAAGATTTGATTTTGAAAATCAAATCTTAACTTGATATTAATTCTATGTTTTCTTTTATAAATGTAATCAAGTAATTCAAGTTCCTGTATTCTCTTTATATTTGCTTCCAGCAGTGAAATATCACTACCACTACAAACCGGAATTTTTACTATTATTTGAGATACAAAAATGATACAATAATGTTACAAAATAGAGCTATCAGGAATTATGTAAGGAGTTTATTTATGATAGAAATATTGGTTGCAGAGGATGATGAAATAATTCAGAATTTGATTAAGATAAATTTAGAAAAAGCGGGATATCTGGTGAGTGTGGCAGATGATGGTGTACAGGCAGCGAAATTAATGGATGAAAAGCAGTTTGATTTGTGTCTTTTTGATATTATGCTTCCTAAGATTGATGGTTATGAACTGCTTGATTATGCCAAAACGATGGAATATCCTGTTATTTTTATTACTGCAATGGGTACAACGAATGATAAGGTTAAGGGATTGAGATCCGGGGCAGATGATTATATTACAAAACCGTTTGAAATTGTAGAAATGCTGGCACGGGTAGAGAATGTTCTTAGAAGATACAAAAAAACAAAGGACATTATCATAGAGGATGATGTCACAATTAATCTTTCTTCTATGCAGGTGACGAAAGGGAATGACTGTATTGATTTGACACTAAAGGAGTTTCAGTTACTTGTTCTTCTCTTAAATAATAAGAATGTTGCGTTGTACAGAGAGGTTATTTATGAAAATGTATGGGAAAGCGATTATATGGGAAACAGCAGAACTGTAGATCTTCATATTCAACGTCTCAGAAGAAAATTGAAATGGGAAGAAAAGATAGAGTCTGTATATAAAGTCGGATACAGATTGAAGGGATAAGAATGAAAATATTTTGGAAGATTTTTTTATCTATACTTAGTATTGTTATTGCGATGTATGTGGTACTTGGCGGAACATTAATGTATGCATCCTTTAAGAATTCTCTGAATAGTGAAAAAGACAGAGTGTTAAGTGAAAATAAATTGTTGATGCTTACATTAAAAAATACGATTGAAGCAAATATATCAGACGAGGGGAGTACCCAGACATACATTATTGAGAGTGTCAAATCGCTGGAAAAAAATATGGGAAACGAAAAGTTTCAAATAATTTTATATAATGAGAAGAATAAAAAGATATATGGAAGCAATGGCATTAAAACTGCGGTGAACAGAGAACGATTAACGGAAAACAAGGGAGCTTATGTGATTGACAATGTATCAGGAAAGCATTGTCTGGAGGCGGTTTATGTTATCGAAGTGGATTCTCAGCGATATTATGTCAGTATTGTTAAGGATATAGAATTTGTTTATGAGCAGAGAGATAATATGAAGTGGCAGTATATGGGTATCTTTTTTACCCAGTTGATTGTATCAGCCATATTATCGTATTTTACAGCAAAGAGGATGGCACAGCCTCTTGCAAAATTAACCAGAACTACAAAAAATATGGCTATGGGGAATTACAGTATGAGAGCAGATGTTAAAGACGGTGGCGAGATTGGAATATTGACAAAGAACTTTAACGTTATGGCAGATAATCTGGAGGATAAGATTATTCAATTAGAAGATGCTGCAAGAGAAAAGGAAGATTTTACTGCAAGTTTTGCGCATGAACTGAAAACACCGTTAACGGCAATCGTAGGTTATTCAGATATGTTACGTTCTATGGAACTGGAAAAGAAGGATATTGTAGAGTATTCCAATTATATTTTTATGCAGGGAAAAAGGCTGGAAAAGCTTTCTTACAGTATGATGGATTTGATTTCAATGGATAAGCAGAATATAGATTTTTATGAGATTCATATGGCAGTGCTGATGAAGACAGTAAAAAACATGATGGCTCCGCTGCTAAAGAAGAAAGGTATTATTTATAAAAGTTCTATTGAAGATGCAAAGATTAATGCTAATCAGGAACTGTTGATTTCACTGTTTACAAATATTATTGATAATAGTAGAAAGGCTGTTACAGGAGATGGTATTGTTATGGTGGAAGGAAAAAGGAGAGGGAATACATATTCAGTTAGTATAAGAGATAATGGATGTGGTATGGAGCAGTCTGAACTAAAAAAAATAACAGAGGCCTTCTATATGATTGATAAATCCCGTGCCAGAAAAGAAGGAGGGGCAGGAATAGGAATGGCATTATGTGAAAAGATTGTGGCAATTCATAATGCGACATGGAAGATCAATAGTGAATTGGGAAAGGGAACAGAAATAATCGTTACATTTCATTGTAAAGAAAATTAAATGACAAAGTGGTAATAAAATGAGAACAGAAATGAAAAATATAATGGCAATGATAACTATTGTTTTGTTGATTTTCATTGCCGTGATAGTGCCTTTTGTATTTAATAAGGTATTTGACGGAGGAATAAATCAGCAGGTTCAATATATTGAGGATGGGAAATATGATATTGCCGGCAGCGAAGAAAAATCTGTTATGAAGAGAATGGAAGAAATTGCTGCGAGTGGAATGGAGAATGGTAAGGCATTTACAAGAATTCCAATATATATGAATGATGTACTTTTTAACAGAATTATAA
>CAQBGY010000075.1 GCA_948759685.1 uncultured Eubacterium sp. | reverse complement strand
AAACGTATATAAGTTCAGCATTCAACAACCAGTTTATTGTTGATTCAGTTTTATCTGGGTCTTCAAAATCAGGAATAGCTATAGCTTCTTCGTTATCACGAATGAGTCTTCTTACAGAAATGTATGATTCACTGTCGGTTCTGATATTCTCAAACAAATTGATAGCATCAACATTCTGTTCCAACCATTTCTGCATTTCGTTGGGAAGCTTTTCTTCGTCATTAAGTAAAGATTGCTCTGCAAATACTTGGGTCTCTGAATCAAAATCAGAAATCTTGAAATACTCATCAAACCCTCTATACTGGTTAGTCTTAATCATTGTCAAAGCCTCGCTAAGACTCTCTTCTTTACCTATTTCAAGATTGTAATAATCAGGCCCATCATTAAGTGAATAGTCAAGACAGAAGCGGAGTTGCTCTATTGTGAGATGTTTATCTTTTATCTCGTCATAGATTTCTTTGCAAGAAACGTTCTCCTTCTTGTCTCCATAAAATTGTTCCTTAAACCACTCTGCATCATTATCTGAAGGAAGACAATCCAGGAATGAATCGATATGTTCATTCTCTTCTTGATAATCACCATTTAAGGCATACAGACTATACTCATGATCATAAGCAATGAAAACACTATCCTTTATTGTCTCTGGAAGTCCTTCATTATTATGTCTGATACAATTAAATATGGTTTTTCTAAATTCATTCTCTTCAGTATCACGTGACACGGCAAATTTAATAATCTGCCAACGAATATCAGAATCTGTAATCTTATGGTCGATAGATATTATAGACAACGAATTGATATAATGTTCCACAACAGCAGAGCTACAATTTCTGATAAGGGGGAATATTAGATTCTTATCTGAAATCTTATCTACAACAGAATTTGCAAAGTCGTCCCGAGTGATATTGAAAGCATTTGTATCTGATGGAATAAGAGTTTGTACCTTTTGAGGTATATAGTAAAATCCAATCTCTAACAAAGCACTTCTCAAATCCGTGTCAAGGTCATTAGTATAGTTTTTCCCACCATTAAGGGCCTGAACTATAAAGCTATTATCATTACCTATAACCCTGTATTTAAGCAAGAATCCATCAGATGATATCTTCGACAAAATAGCCAATGTATCAAAGTCTATAAACTGATTAGGGTCAATCAAGTCGTAGACATATAAGGTATTCATCATGAATGGTGCAGAACTCAACACCTTTTCGTACTTATATGGCACAAAATTATAATCAGAATATGAAGCTTGAAGTTTTTCATATTCTGCTTCAGATAACTTATCGAAGTTTTCTACATTCTGACATGATTCATCTGTAGGTTTACCATCTTTGTCAAGATATAATCTAAGTAATGAACCTGCAACAGATGTTCCACCTGCCTTGTAAGCATTCTGTATATCTCTTAGATATGCATCTGTGTTGTCGCCCCAGCCATCTTCTTGCTTTATATCATCGAAATGATTTATGATCCAATTCCACAGTGCTGTATTGTCGCCTTGTTTGTCAATAAGCCAATCTCGATGTTTAATACATTCAGGTATGCTACCTTTGATGCGGAAATTGTCAAACAAAATAGTCCCGTCCAAACGCTCTTCAAACAGTTCAGAGAATGGCAAATAATCACCACGCCAGTTCTGAAGAACATTGATTCCATTTATAATTTCATCTTCGTAATCAGATTCATTTTCAGCAATCATACAGAGCGTTTGACATACAGCATCTCTGCCCATAGAAGTTTCTCTCAATTCTGCAAGATTTGCTTTTATCTTACCGAAAAGATTTGAATAATCATCTTCATCATATTCCTCACACATAGGTTCTACTATATACTCTTGACCTACAAATATTGGTTGTGTCGTCTGAGCCATATAGTAAACATTAATATCGGACTTCAATTCCCCCCATGAATATAAATTATTCTCATTTGAACGGAATAATTGTATTGTTTCAATATCTGAGATACAATCAAGACAATTGGTATGGAATAGTCTATAATCCTCCTTAGACATACACTTTATCCATGCGGACAATTTTTCCATGTCTGCCATTTGAAGCATCTCAGCAAAACGTAAAACACGAACCTTTTTATCAAAGTGGAAAGAATATTTTTTTCTGCTTTCATTGTCAATCCAATGTAAATCAGTTATACCAATATCTTTCAATAAAACATTCGTTTCCTTTTCTTCCTCACATACTTGTTCAAAAGGTACGTAAGTACCCTCAGATGTATAAGCATATTCCTTCAAGAATGGACGAATAACATCATAGAATGCTTTACGGATCTTCTGTTCATCTTCAGAGTTATCTTCTGGGCGTGACGATATCAAGGACTGATAGATATAATCAAACTTTTCTCTATTTGTAACCAAAAGCGACTTCAATTCATCAACCAAATGTGTATAGGCAAGACGCAATTGATCACAAGTTTTTTCTGTATCGCTTATACGCTGACGGCTATCATCTACCTCTAAA
Organism: uncultured Eubacterium sp.; assembly: GCA_948759685.1. The sequence goes on along the minus strand of CAQBGY010000075.1, from coordinate 9,301 downwards.
ATCTGGCTGTCCAAAATAAAACCAAATCGATATTTTGTTTGTAGAATAGGCAATCCCTTAAAGAAGTTAACCACATTTTTTTCAGCGAATATTGGATTGAAAGCAAAGTGATAATGGAATTTATTCCCTTCTTCTACAAAATCAACAAATAATGAACTAACAGGATGCTGCTCTACTTCTTTACCCATCACATATATATGTTTAAGTGATTTGCCTACATTACGCTCTTGAGCAGCTGTGATGGAAGCAAAAACGCCTAAACGTGCACGAACATTCTCAAGGTTGTTTTCTTCAATGATCGCATCATACTTACCCTTTCCTAAGGGTATAATTAAAGCCGTTCCCTTAGTCAAGAACGATTTATTTCTTGGCGGATCAACTAATTCATTGAATGCCTTAATTGCTCTTTGTGCTTCTTCATTGCTAAATCTTTCTAAATCTTGACCTGGTGCTATTGGATAATAGCTCATAAGAATTTTCGCAAACAGTATATGGTTCTCTACATCGTCTGCTTGAGCAGGAATCCACTCATCATCATTAATAAGCCAAGCATCCAACTGGGACATATTGTGCCAACTAACAAGATATGGTCCTTTTTTGTTATTAATGATGGCATCTTTAAGAAGTTCTTCTGTATTGACGTTATGATTTATATCTGCCAAAAGTGTATAAAGCAACTTGGAACCTTGACCATACTTACCTAGTTTTTCATCATCGTTTAACTTCAAGGATTTACCTTTTGCTAAAAAATTATATAACTGACCATCTCTAGGCTCTTCACCTTCAGGAAGATCAAAAATATTGAGGTCAGTAAAGAACGGTTCTCCGTTATTTAGTACTATCAAGAACTCTTCATTAGCATAGAAGAATAAAGAATCTGCACTTGCATCATACGCATTCTGCACAAATTCATAGAACAACTGTTCTTTTGCATTATTTGCAAAACTGGCTGCACCTGTTATGAGAGCATCGACTTTTTGTCCCTGCCCACTCATCATATTCAAAAAGTATTCTTTATTCGAACCTACTAGTTCAAGGGTTTCATTACCTTTTGAAATTGATTTTATATATTGTCTGAGGTCTCTTACTTTCATAATTCCTCTACTTTATTTGATGTAAGGGATGATTTGAATGATAAATGTTTTGTTGAGTTCTTCTTGCCCTGGAGTATTGGAATATCTACCTTGACCACCAAAACCCGAACCAGAAATAAACACTTCTCCATTCATTTCTTGAATGGATTTAATTATCCCATTTTGATTCCAAAGATTATATAAGCTCAATGCACGTTCATAGCTACGAATTTCCATTGTGTGCCATACAGCTCTATCCGCTGCTTCATTTGCTTCCTTGGAACCTTTGTTCAAATGTCTGGCTGCTCGTCCTTCTATTATGATTTTGAAAGAAATATTTACAGACTCTTTAAATTTGGACAAAATTTTGTTAACCAACTCTTTTCCCGCTTCTATAAAAATTTCTTCTTTATCAGCCGGGATATTTGCCAAATTAGGTTCAAACATTATATCTGATTTACACTCAAATCTTTGATATTGCTCATTATAATGGAAATACTCACTTACTAATGACTTTTGTGCTTCGTTGAACTCTCGAATCATTCTTGATTGTTCAATGGTGACTTTTATACTACCACCATCACCACCAATAACCCCTGTCACCTTAATGTAGCCATACCATGCAACAAGACTGGTTATGATAAACACAACCAGAAACCCTGACATTAAATCTGTATAATTCTGCCAGAAATTATGCTCGTCACCTTCGTTTTTAAAATTCAATTTACTCATTTGTTGGTGATTCTATTAAGTTGACTTTCAAGTTTCTGAAGAGTCTCAATTGTTGTGCTGATTTCATTGATGTGAGAAATCAGGTTCTCTATACGTTCTTGTCTTTCTTCCATTACAGCAATGACTTCATCCACCTTTTCATTTGTGTGAACAACATGCTTCATACTATCATTAATGGTCGAAAGCATATTTTCTTGACTCTCATTCATCCTATGAGCATTATTTACGGCATCAATATATGCTTGAGCTGCACTCTCATAGTTGCCCTTAATATTTCGAACATGATCACTGATGTATGCATAACTCCTTTCTAATGCTTCTACATTTGTGACAATTGCTGAACTGAGGGCATTAACTTCGTCAGTAACAGTCTTCTGTAAGTCCGTTACGAATGCAGAAAGAGAATTGCGTAATTCAGCACTTACTTCACGATTCATAGATGTACTGCTTTGAAGCATTTCTTGATTTACTTCAGCATAAGCATCCTTCAAATCAACCATCTGTTGCAAGCTGTTTGTACTTTGTTCCTGAATCTTTTCATATTCAGCATTAAATTGTGCATTCATCTTTTCAGCGAAATCTGAGTTCTGACTAGCCAATTTCTCTGACAAAGCATTATAGTTTTCAACGATAGAAGTCAATTTTTCATCCTGGCTAGAACGTAAATTAGCCAATGCAGAAGTCATTTGAGTACAGAGTGATGTGATTTGTACTGTCACATTGTTAGATACAGACTGTAACTCTGTATTGGTCCCTGCAATCATTTGCTGGACATTAGTCTTTTGCTCTTCAAGCAGACCTTTAGAGAGTGAAGACATTTTATCTGTCAAAGCCTCAAGAGTATCTGCACATTTCTTGAACTGCTCTTCACCGAAATCCTTAATATTCTGTTCAATCTGACCATGCATCTTAGTAAAGATATCATCCATTCTCTTTACAAAGTCATTGATAAACTGCTCAAGAATCTTACTTTGCTGGCTAATAGTAGTATTGAGTCGTTCATTATATTCTTCATTTTTGGCACTTTGTTCTACAAGTTGCTGTGAAATCCTTGATAGAGATTTATTTGTTGTAGTTGACAACAGGGTAAGATTATACAAACACTCTTCAGGTGTTTGTAGGTTAATTTTCTTTTCCAATTTCCGGTCTTCATATGAATACCATATCTTACATCCTGCTGTTGCGATAAACGCAGAAATAAGACCTGCGATAGAAGATGTAAAGGCAGGTACCAAATTTCGAATTATGGTATCTATTTCAAGTGAGTCCTGGTTGATGTCGCCTAATGAATTACAGATAGCCACGAATGTTCCCAAAAGACCTAAAGATGTAAACAGTCCTGGTAAGCTATTCAGCAACTGTCTAGATCTATTTTTATAGTATATAAATCCAAAAATTACAGCTATTACAATACTCACAATAAACACCCCTTTACCTGTTAGTAAAACAGCGAGAGGTTCAGTTAACCATTTGAATTCAATTTCAGTCATGACTTTTATTTATTGTTTCAACTTGTTATTCTTTACTAATTATTATACTGCAGATGATTAATTTTTGCATTAATAGAACTTAGGGTACATGGATAATTGACTATCTATAGTATTTGCTTCTCAAAAACCGCTGCAAAACGTTCCTGCTCGCTTTTCGCAATTCCCAATTTCGTGGATAATGTTCTCCATTCCTTGACTGCATTCAACACCTCACCGATGATTTGCCCAGCAGTCTCTTTCGGAAGCATATACTCTTCACAAAAATCCAACAATTCTTTCAGATCCGATTTATTGGTATAACTGTTAATCAGCAGACTCTGATATTCGTTTAAGGTAGGATTTATGTCATATGCCGGTGACAGAGTCCATCCCTTGACGGTCAGAAGGAAACCATGATTACGAAAATGGTCATCTGTGTTACCGATACAAATGTTGAATGCCACTCTACGATACAGCTCTTTCAGATTATCTTCCACATTGGTACAGTTTTGAATGATAAAATCAACAATATCCAAATAACCATTACCTGTATTGGCATTAGCTCCATCATTCAACCCCAAAAGTGTCATGGCTGAAGCAAAGTGTATACGTTTACCATCTTCTCGTCTGTCAAATCGTCTGGAAAGCAAAGTATGATATTTATCATTTGTGGAGATTACTCTTGTTTCCGCAGCATTGATCCCAGCGTTTTTTGCCAAAAGATGCGAAAAATGTTCCCAAAGACTTGCGTCATAATCATCTTTACGGGACGGAAACTTTGCTATACAAAGATTCTTGTTTTCATCAAGCACACTTGCTTTGGGGCGCGCTCCACCAAGAGAAGAGCCCGGTTGCACCAACTGTGCAATCCATCGCATTTCAGGAAGTTGGTCCTCTCCTTCGCTTTTCTCTATTTCAGAACTGGCTACAATCAACTCGCGTATGTCTGTCAATGGTGGTATGCGTAGGATTTCGCTTGCATTAATATAGTCTCCATCCATAGATTCTTTGAAACGGAAACCTCCCATACGAGAAAAGTCTTCAATCCCTATAAGATAGTCAAACGAAGAAAGCCTACGCACCTGACGTTTTTCTTCCTTTGCCAAAATCTGTTCCCTACGGTTTATCAATGTACGTCCCCACCTGTCTGGAAGAGCATCCGAAAAGCATCCGAAAATATCCTTATCAGGAGCCGTGTACTGCTGACCTGGATAATTATTCAAATCATCACTAAAGAACAGACTACCATAATCCTTCAGCCAGTCATTACTATAACAAAACCCATAGCTGTCAGAGCCTCGAAGTGATTCGTAACTTAATTCTCCAACAAGCCTTGGTTCTTTCAGCCAATCGAAATCGGCAAATACATAAAGTTTTTTCATCACTTATTCTTTTTTGGATGCTCTTTCCCGTTTCTTAAGACTCAAATCCTGCAAGGCCTTTCCCATTGCATCTTCTTTTGCAAGCAGAAGAAGATCATCATCCAGCTGAAGTGCATAAAGCACCCTAAGATAAATGCCTATTGCCACTGTCGGTACACCTTTCTCTATGCGTGAAACCGTAAGAGGTGAACAGGTGGCACGTTCGGCAACCTGAGCAATACTGAGATTTCTACGCAGTCTGGCCAGCCTGATCTGCTCACCGACTATCTTCATCTTCTGCTCCAATTTCCTTGGCAACTTGGTACCCATTGTACTTTTTGTCATAGCTCAACATATCATATAATATGCAAATATAGCAGTTTTATTTTATTTTATGATGTGTTACAGAGATAAATTTTTGAATTTATTTCTGTAGAAATCTGCTTCGGCCACATTATTGGGCGTTGAGATATTAAATGCTATTATATTATTCATAAGGCTGATATTTTACAGATAACAAACAATATATTATTTCTATTAGGCAATCTTAAAAAAATAGCGACCGCTGTCATATAAGTCGTCGTTTGTAACAAACACTGACCACACATCAACTTAACTATATCAACCTTATAGCTGGAAAAAAGGCCATCAGTTAAACCGAAGTGATGCATTGCTATCAAATCTCTTCAACGATCTCAATATTCCGTTCAAAAGTTACTCTTATCAAGAATGATATATTGATAGGCTGGTGAAATCTCGTTCCAAAACCCGATTTATGCCTATTAGTTGAAGACTGATTACTTTGCAAAACAATCATAATTTGTCCACCTTTGTTTCAGAGCCATTTTTGTACCTTTTTCTATCAAAAAACGCTATTTTACTTTTACTTTCCAAAATGGAGGTACAAACCGAGAATGATGTTTAAAACCACCAACTCATACATTATCAGACACTTATCAACCTATTAGCTATACCTTTTAGAGTACCTAAGGCTTACAAATTTGGGAAAGACGATGAAAGGTAACTCAAAATGTCTGGCGCATCATCTTTTCTATTATATTCAGCAAAAGGCTGATACGTCACTGATGGATTATTTTCCCTTTCCGTCTTTTAATAATTCGATGAACCATTTGCAGTTTTCCTTGATACTTATGGTGACGAGTTCCGTTATGTTGAGTTCTATACGCCAAGTATGCGGAGGTAGATCCAGACTTTGGATATCATTATCAGATGACAGAACCAGAGTATGTCGATAAAGCCGTTCCTTATTTTAATATACGCATCATGGAACGCTTTTTTGGCTGGATGGGACTGGTAGAAAAGAAAGAAGTTTTTTGCATACTTTGTACAAGGTCTCTCCCCTTTTCAGAAAACTGATTGATGTCAACCGCCCGGAGACAAGGGTAGTCATTTCGATTAAGCATACCGACTCTTCAGGAGTCAACTAATTATTCATTTATTTCATTGAATATTGCTCCTTATTAGTTTTATCAAACTTTGAATTTGTGACATATTCAAAAAATAGGGTATCACTTTAGAGTAACGTTTGTAGTTAATGTTGGTGATACCCCCACAAGCAAAAATAATTTATACATATATCAAAACCTTAGATGAAATATCAAGACTTAAAATTCTATGAATTATTGTTTTAAAGGGATTGGCGCATATATGGTACTTAGCTGTGCAATCCCTTTAATTTATTATTTGGCTAGACAGAGTTTATTTATCTTTAGCCTATACCCTAAATCTTTCCAGCAAATCTATTTTATCAAACAAGAATTTCAGTCCATAACTATACTGGTCATTGCGACTATTCATATAATAACATTTCAAAGCTTGCTGAAATAATTCCTTTTCAAGTTTATTGGTTTGTATTTTAAATTCTTCCTCTCCGGTTAACTCATTTTTTTCAAGTTCTAATGATTTTCTTTGTACATCATTTATTTCAGTACTTGTTATATCATAACAATAGATAAGACTTGCTATTGTATAATACAAGCCTCTATTTTTTGATTGGTATTTGTCTGTAACAAGCAATGTCTCCGGTAATATATTCTCTACTTTCGTGAGGAACTCTTGGTTTGTATATTCCTTGCTTCTAATTCCTCTATAGAACTCAGGTTTCATTACTTTCCAGAAGCAAAGCAAAAAGTAGATGTCGGGTATGACATAAGTATTTGATGAGAACTGCATTAAAGCCAAACGAGCATAAGCAAAGACTCTTTCTAGTTGACGAAGGTTTGTTTGGGCTGCTTCACTGATAGAAATAGCCATTCTCATAAAAGAATCTATTTCTCTGTCTCCTCTGAAGTATTGTTTACGATTTTCATTTTCAAAAAACTCACCAAACCCATATTCGTTATAAAGATGTTTACAGTAAACATCCATTTTTGGTTTAGATAAAGTATATTCTATATCTATAAATCTTCGTAGATATTCTTCAGAATTTATATTTGTAGAGCCGTAGAACCCTTGTATGGCATTGCATAATTCTTTCTTGTTTATGGCTAAGACAAAAATAATGTTTGGTATATCGAACAGATGTTTTATGCGTTCCAATACAGCAACTGCATAATGTGGATTACACCTGTCTAGTTCATCAACAAAGAATACTACAGGTTTCTCTGCAGCATTATCAGCAACAAACTTTCTCACATCATTTTTAAATTCTTCTACTGTCTCTTTTTGCTCCTCAAACTTAGCCAGATATTCTTTCCCAATTTCTTCCGTAGCATCTAAAGCTTCATTCAGAGTATCGCATTCCACTCCTACCGTCTTTTTAATTAAACCTTTAGATACTGTAAGAAGCACTCTTCCCATTATACGCCCTGCTTTTCCAGCGATAGAGTTTATTTTTTCATTGTTTGGCGATAATTCTTTAAGTTCTGAAACCAAAGCTAACAAAGGATCATCTGCATAGTCTGAGTTCCAGGCATTAAAATACAAAGTCTTATAGTCGTTATTTTTAAGTGCCTGTTTCCACATTCTAACAAATGTAGTCTTCCCTGAACCCCAGTCTCCATTAAGAGCCAATACACAACCGCTTTGACCATAAAACGAAACTATATCTGTAAGTATCGCTGCTATTTTTCCCCTTTCTAACTTGTCGAACTCAAAAGGTTTTTTTTCTGGCACCTCTATTTCTATTGCTCTGCTTTTTATATTCTTTAAGTTCATATCCTTATTTTATTATAAAGTTTGTTACATAAAAATAGAGGAATTTAGTTTTTCTCCTCTATTAAAATGACCTATATATTGTTGACCCTAAAAATTACTCCTTCACACATTTAATCTTTATGTCATCGTCACTTCCTGTCATGTACATTCTGAGTTCACACTTATTACCGTTCAGATCCAAGACATCATACTTGATATATTCTTTGCCACCAACAAAACAGGTTATGGTCTTACCCTCTGCTGTATATATTCCTAACCCGTTACCAAAGTAACCTCTACCATAATAGCTGCCATCTTTCTTAAATGTTGCCGATGTTTCCTCTAATATCCAATCCTGATAACCGTTACCTGTGTCGACTTCATCCAACATCCATGTTCCATAAATCATGTTCAGGTCGTAATCAAAAGTATGTTCATCATCTTTAGAACATGATGTAAAAACGAAAAAAGGCAAAACCATTGCCATCATAAATAAAATCTTTCTCATAATCAACTATTTTTAGTCATTAACAATTTAATATTCTTATTAAAATCAAGCAGATAATATTGTTCGTTTATTCTATATTATCATATATCTCTAAAAGTCTATAATGAAATTCTGCTTAGCAGAACCTCTGCTGTCAATTGGTATATATAGTATTTCATCTTTCATATTCTTCAAAACATATAAATATGAGGATTCTCTAGAGCATTCTGCAACCATTATCAACTTATAAGTGTAATAAGAGTACATGTGAGCTTGAGGGTCTATAATATTCTCATCAAAATCTTCATCTACAAATATGATTGGACGCGGATAACCATTACCATATACATCAGCCATGTTTCTATACTGATTTAGATAGCTGGTATTTACATATTCAAGATTATGCAAACCAGTTAAATCAACAAATGGTATAAGGGCTCCAAACAATGTTATCCTTTTTAAATTACTACAAGATGATATATCTAACTAGCGTAGATAATGGGACAATGATATATCAATCTCCTCTAATAAAATATTATTAGAGAAATCAAGTTCTCTAATCCCATATTGTCCACCCCTCACCTTTTTTAGCTTACTGTTTTTTTGTTATATCAATATTGATTTTAGCGCCTCTTACACCCTCCCAGCGAAGGTATTCAAGATTGGGACAATTTTTTGTTATTAATTCTATTATAGGTAGATAACTGCAATCCAACTTAACCAAATTATGGAAATCTAAAAAATCCCATATAGATGCATCTTTATCCATAGTTAAGTCACTTACATTAATTTCCTTGATATTATCTATTTCCTTCTTTGTTGCTGTATCTATGTCTATTTGGTATTGTTTTTCAACAGCATTTTTTATGTATCTGTTCATGAGCTCAATCATTAAATTCTGATTCTATTATTGTTCTTTTTCATAAGTTAAACAGATAAATAAGTATCTCTTATTTGTTCCTAGATTAGTGTTATTCCTAACCTCTTTAGGGCGAATTATATCACCTTCATTGAGTTTCAGAT
>CAQBGY010000074.1 GCA_948759685.1 uncultured Eubacterium sp. | reverse complement strand
CTTCTTCCGTAGCATTCGGTCTTCCATATTTAATATTATCATAAATTGTTCCTGCAAAAAGGTATACATCCTGCTGTACCATACCGATATTATTCCTAAGAGATTTTAATTGTACATCTCTGATATCCTGTCCGTCAATTAAAATTTTTCCACCAGACACCTCATAAAATCTAGGAATCAGATTACACAATGTCGTCTTTCCTGCTCCTGATGAACCAACCAAAGCAATGTAAGAGCCGGCATCAATTTTCAAATCAATATGTTTTAAAACTCTATGGGCATTGTCATTATATCGAAAAGAAACATCATCAAAAACAATATCTCCTTTTACTTGTCCAATGTCTTTTGCATTTTCATTATCTTGAATTTCCGGCTCTAACATAAGAATCTGTCTAAATCTTTCATATCCGGAATATCCATTTTGAAACTGCTCTGTAAAATCAATTAAAGTTCTGACCGGGTCCGTAAAAATATTGATATATAAAAGAAATGTAAGCATATCTGTGATACTTACCATATTCTGCGTAATCATCACACCACCTGAAATAATTACAATAAGATTAATCATTGTTGTAAATGCAGTCAGTCCTGAATGATAACCTCCCATGTATTTATAATTATTTTTTTTTGCTGTTAAAAACCCATCATTCCCCGCTTTAAATTTTTGATTTTCAATTGCTTCATTTGCAAATGATTTTACGACACGGATTCCCGACAGATTATCTTCTATCTGTTCATTAATCTCTGCAATCTTTACACGATTCATTCGAAAAGTCTGCTTCATTTTCCGATTAAAAAAGTATGCATAGACAATCATAATCGGTATCAAAATAAATGCCGCAATCGCCAGTTTTACATTAATACTCAACAATATGACTAATGCACCAATAATTTTAATAAAAGAAATTATCAGATTTTCCGGACCATGATGCAGTAACTCTGTAATATCAAATAAATCTGATGTAATTCTTGACATTAACTGTCCCACCTTTTGGTCATCATAAAAAGAAAAAGACATTTTCTGAAAATGCGCAAAAATCTCTGCTCTCATATCATATTCGATTTTCGCTCCCATTACATGACCATAGTTGGAAATATAATAGTTACAATAACATTGAAACAAAATAAGAACCGTTACGATAATGGCTATCATTATCAAACATTCAATTGCCTTATCTGTATCCATATAGATTACGGTAGATGTAACATATCTTACAACCAATGGAATTACTAATGCTATGGCTGATGCCATAATAGCAAAAAACATGTCTGCAAAGAATACGCCTTTATATGGTTTATAATATGATATCATCTTTTTTAAATTATCTCTCATTGTTCACTCCATTATGGTAATTTATTTTTCCTCATTATTTTATACATAAAAAATGGAAGCGTCAAGAATACGCTCCCATCTTTATCTAACTTTATTGTATTAATATCTTGTTGCCCAATAACGCAATGTACCTTTTGATTTTACTGTCTTTTTACCCATTTTTGTATTAGCAACTACATAAAACCAATATTGTTTTCTTTTTTTAAGTTTCTTCTTTTTAAACTTTGTTACTTTTAAAGAAGTCTTTTTCAATGTTTTAATTTTCTTATAACCTGTATCTTTTGATGTTGACATATAAACTGTATAACTTTTTGCAGCCTTTACTTTTTTCCATGAAACTTTGAACCCATTTTTCCCTGAAGCTTTAATCGTTACTTTTGGCTGGAAGGCAAATCCATTAAAATCTGACCAATCTCCGTATAATTTCTTACCGTTTACTGTTACATATGCTCTTACTCTTAATTTATAAAATCTGTTTGCCTTAATATTGTTAACAGTTGTACTATAATAAGATAATGTAGTACCCGTTGAAACCGGTTTCTTTCCGTTCAAATCATAAAGCTGATACTGATATCCGTCTGCATATATGACAGGATTAAAACCAAAATTAATCTCTTTTAATGAACTCCAGTAATACTTAATACTCACATTTTTTACCTTATCAGAAATTAGCCTTAATGATGAGCTATACAACATCTTTCCATATCCTATAGCTTTATATGTACCTGCACTTCTGATTGGATTTACTCTAATAGCAGTAAAAGGTAATGCTCCTGAATTTTTTAAACCTGAAATCGTAAAAGAGGTATTCGCAGTCTCACCTTTTAGGATATATTCACCATTAATATATTGATATATCTGGTAAGCTGTTGCTCCCTCAACCTTTGACCATCCAAGTGTAATACTGGTTTTTGTAGCATTTGTCTGATACAAATCCTTCAGGTCTAATGGCCGTGTAACAACTGCAACTGTGTCAGACCATGGACCATGTGTTTCATCTGTTTTATTTACAGCGCTTACTCTTACATAATATGTCTTTCCTGCTGACAGATTATTAACATATTCTGTTGTACCAGCAGTATAAAACTGATCATCTACATTATACCAATTCTTACCATCTTCGCTTATCTGTGTGTCATATTGACAGTCCGTTAACTGTGCATCCCAAGAAAAGCTTACACTGTAATTGCCTGCATTTGTCTGCTTCACACCAGTTACCTTTCCCGGCACCTGACTTGCTGCTGAAACCATAACCCCCATAGCAAAAACCATAACTGCTAAAATTCCGGCAGATAATAAAGTTTTCATCATCTTCTTCATATCATTTTCTCCTTTTTATTATTAATAATTTTAAATTACATAAGACTTTCTAGTGTCTTTCTAATCGCCATAATAAAGTCGTGTGTATTTAATTTCTTTTTATTTTCCAATGTTGAGATGAGATATAAATCTCCTGTCATCTCTCCATTTTCAATTGTATTAATACAAGCCTTCTCTAACTTATCCGCAAATGCCATAAGTTCCGGAAGATTATCAAGTTCTCCTCTCTTTCTGAGAGCTCCTGACCATGCAAAAATTGTTGCAATTGGATTTGTGGATGTCTCTTCTCCCTTTAAATGCTTATAATAATGTCTCTGCACTGTACCATGAGCTGCTTCGTACTCATAATAGCCATTTGGTGATGCAAGAACAGATGTCATCATAGAAAGTGAACCAAAAGCTGTAGCAACCATATCAGACATAACATCTCCATCATAGTTCTTACATGCCCAGATATATCCACCTTCTGAACGCATAACTCTTGCTACTGCGTCATCAATCAATGTATAGAAATATTCAATACCTGCAGCATCAAACTTTTCTTTATACTCTGCATCAAAAATTTCCTGGAAAATATCCTTAAATGTATGGTCGTATTTCTTTGAAATCGTATCTTTTGTTGCAAACCATAAATCCTGCTTTGTATCAAGTGCAAAATTAAAGCAGCTTCTGGCAAAACTTTCAATAGAACCGTTTAAGTTATGCATTCCCTGAATGATACCGGCTCCATCAAAGTCATGAATTGTTTCTCTTGTTTCTTCTCCTGCTTCATTTGTATATACTAATTCAGCCTTTCCCGCTGCAGGAATCTTCATTTCAACTCCCTTGTATACATCACCATAAGCATGTCTTGCAATTGTAATCGGCTTTGTCCAATTCTTTACATATGGCTCAATACCTTTTACAATAATTGGTGCTCTAAATACAGTACCATCAAGAATTGCTCTGATAGTTCCATTAGGGCTCTTCCACATTTCTTTTAGGTTATATTCAGGCATTCTTGCAGCATTTGGTGTGATTGTAGCACATTTTACAGCTACACCATATTTCTTTGTAGCCTCAGCTGAGTCAAATGTAACCTGATCATTTGTTTCGTTTCTGTAATCTAATCCTAAATCATAGTATTCTGTCTTTAAATCTACGAATGGTAATAACAGTTCATCTTTGATAAGTTTCCAAAGAATTCTTGTCATCTCATCTCCGTCCATCTCTACCAATGGAGTTGTCATTTTAATCTTTTCCATGTTGTTTCCTCCTAAAAATTAAGCCTGTAGTATCCTCGTAAATTATAAGCCAAATCAGGCATAAAGTAAATAAAATCGATTTATTTTTTTTATTTTTAAGTGTTAAGCGCTTTCATAATATTTATCTTTCCCCAGCCTTGTCTGTTTCTGTCCATTTTCATATCATCCGCTGTAGCTTTTATGATTTTTTTACATTCAGCATTTGATAAATTCTTATTTTTCTCTAACATAAGGCAGGCTCCTCCTGTAACAATTGGTGTAGCCATGGAAGTACCACTCTTTGCCACATACAAATATCTTTTTTCCCAAAGATTACAACAACTGAAAATTCCATTAGCCGGAGCTACAATATCCGGTTTTAAAATACATTGCTTTGTCGGTCCTCTCCCTGAATAATGATATGTGACTTTACCGTTTACAATCATCTTTAAATTGTCATTATCAGCTCCTACTGTTATAATCTTTTTACAATCTCCCGGAGTAGATATGGAACTTGGTCCCGGACCGTTATTTCCTGCCGCTGCCACTACTACATATCCTAAATCCCAAAGCAGTTCTACTTCATCTAATAGTCTTTTATTTTCTTCTTTATCATTTCCCAGCGTGCCAAAAGAGATATTTACAACATTAATTCCATAATCCCTTCCATTATCTACAATCCAATGCAGTCCTTCTATCACATCACATTCTTTTCCCATTCCTTTCTCATTTAAAACTTTCAATGCCACTATTTTTGTTTTGGGAGCAATTCCCTTCATCATCCCCCTTGATAATTTTCCATTTCCACAAATAATGCCTGTCACATGAGTGCCATGTCCTTCATCATCATAAGGCGATTGTCTTCCATTGATAAAATCTTTAAAATATATAATCCTGTCTCCAAAATCAGGATGTGTACTAATACCACTGTCCAAAACGGCTACTACCACACCATCCCCTGTTATTCCTTCCATGTGTATTCTATCTATTCCCAAGTCCATTCTCACTTTTCTCATATCCTGCCTCCTGATATTTTAAATAGAAATCTTTAAATCTCTATTTGATTTATTCATCATTTCTTTCGATTTCTAATTTAATATATGCCAACAGTTCAGCCATGCGATACAGAATAAATATAGCAAATGACTGCTTACAGGTAATTTACTATATTTATTCTGTATCATATGGTGAGCCAAATCAGCGAGAAGCAGCGAAGCGGATTCGAGCTGCTGGCTGAACTATTGGAAATATACGAGCCAAATCAGCGGGAAGCAGCGAAGCAAATTCGAGCTGCTGGCTGAACTGTTAAAAAAATTGTAAACAAGACATGCTGTATCTCATATTATTTAGTGTAAGTAAATATTTAAGGAGATTAAATATGAGTGATTTAGCAGCAACAAACTGCGGATGCGGTTGTGATGGAGGAAATAATAACTGTTTCTTCTTAATTCTTATTCTTTTATTCTGCTGTGGCGGATGTGGTAATGGAAATGGATTTTTCGGTGGCGGCGACTGCTGTTCATCAATAATCTGGTTATTCATTTTATTTAGCTGCTGTGGCTGTGGAAACGGAATCTTTGGTGGAAACGGTAACGGCTGCGGTTGTGGTTGCTAGTTGACAACAACGACTTTTATGAATATGACGTACAGTGTCTGCTGACCAGTATGTTGTACTCATACGATGTGAGTAATATTAATTTTTTAATTTTACTTTTATGTATTAGCATTTAAGTCTATGTTCAGGCATAGACTTAATTAACCACAGATGCATCAATGTTAATGGAGGATTACAGCCTGATGGACAACAACCAAATGAAACAAACAAAATTTGATTCTATGGTAACAAACCAGACAATGCAGATAATCAAGGCTGTAATTCCCTACATTGATAGTCCTATGGGAAAATATATCGGAATGTTTATCAAATTCAGGGAATTGCAGAATGCTATGAACATAAGTTCTAACCTTTCTCTTGCTGCAACGAATGCTGACAAGCATAAGGGAATGGAAGGCATGTTAGAGGATATCATTGACTTTTTAGGCGATGACACACGTGAAACCTTCGAAAACTTAAAAGGAATGATGGATATGATGGAAGCAATGAACGGAATGGATATGAACGAAGATATGATGAGTGCATTTATGGGTTCTGCTTTTGGAGGTGATACACCTCCATCTACAGAGGAAGATATTTCTGCTTTTAGTGGAAATACTGATACTTCTTCAGATGAAAATGAAGAAGATACTTTCCATGAAAATGAGAATAATTTGTTTGATGAAAATGACGAGACAAATTCATCAAATAACAACTATGAGAAAGGATTCAATGATTATGACGAATAATAAGTGGATGGACGATCCGGTACTAAATGGTATTTCTAATGAGAAACTTGAAATTTTAACAAAAATTATTGAAGGTGCAAAAGGTATGGAACCGAAACAGATGTTTACATACTTTATTCAGCAGTCAAATATGGCAGGTAAAAAAGGAATTAATTTTACCAATGCTGAGACAGACCTGATTCTTAATGTTTTGAAAGAAGATATGACACCTGAAGAAATAAAACGAATAGATATGGTTAAGCAGATTGTAAATTCTTTATCTAAAAAAAAGCGAACATAATTTTTTGCAAAACAATCCCTCAAAACAGACACTTTTATCTAAATTTCTGTTTTGAGGGATTTCAATATTTAAGTCCGCAAAAGACCTGAAACAATCTCAAGCAGTCTCTTATATTAATTATTTATCTTTCATTAATTTCTTTTAACTTTACACTCGTATTTAAATTCCTGTCCTCGTTTTACATAAACCAGAGATATAAATACTTTATACTTCTTCTTTGGCTTTATAGCAAACATCTTTTTTTTCGTAATATTTTTTCTACGTTTTCCCTGATATACCTTTATTGCTTTCACTTTCCAGCCTTTAGACAATTTCATTTTTAACTTCACTTTATTTTTTTCGTATAAATTATATGCTGACATTTTGTTGACTTAAGTTCTGCTTTTTTGAGTTTATATGCTCCTACTTTCAAATTATTTATTGGACGTTCCTTTAAAATTACAACCTTTTTCATCAATGTTACAGACTCTCCATGATTATCTGTAATTTTACAGCGAATTGCAACTGTTCCCGGATCAACTTTTAATATATGTATATCCTTCAATGCTGAACTGTTACTTTCTATTATTTTGCCAAATGCCGCCACTGTCAAATCACCTGATTTCCATTTATAAGAAAATGCATCATATGTTTCCTTAATGTCTTTTTTTGTATACCCTGCTAAGCCGGATTTTCCTGCCCTATCCAAATAAAATTTTGCAGCACCTTCCATGGCATATACATAATCAGGTCCCACAATTCTAAGTCCCCGTAAAAACTCATTTCTCACCTTAGCGTCCACTTTTGCATTATTCAATTCTTCTTCTGTTGTACAATATATCAATGGCTCAATGGACGACGTTTCCTTATAAATGAGTTCTCCATTTCTATATTCTACCAAATCTTTATTATAACCATATTAAAATAGCAAAAAATCTTTTAACAAAGAGTTCGCTTACGAACTTTCCTATATTAATAAAATAAGAAATTCCATAACAAGCATACGCTTATTAGGGAATTTCCTCTTACATATCTTATTTTACTACCAGATTAATAATTCTTCCCGGCACATAGATTTCCTTAACAATATTTCCTGTTAATTTGTCTGAGATTGCTTCTTTTCCTGCAGCAATTGCATCATCTTTTGAAATATCAGCTGATACTTCTACCACAGCCTTTGTCTTTCCATTAATCTGTACCGGTATTTTTATCGTATCTTCTACCATCTTACTCTCATCATATGCCGGCCATTCTTCATATGCAATCGTATCTGTATGACCTAATATCGTCCATATTTCTTCGCCGACATGAGGACAGATACATGAAAACATTTTGATGAAGTTCTCGGCATATTCTCTTGGACATTTTCCTGCTTTATAAACTTCATTGACAAATGTCATCATTTGGGCAATCGCTGTATTATATCCCAGTCCTTCAAAATCGTTTGTCACTTTCTTTACTGTCTGGTGGTAAACTTTTGTCAGTGTATCATCATTTTCATCTGTAATTTTTTCACCATCCGTAAAGAATGTCCAAACTCTCTTGATAAAACGATATGCTCCCTGTACGGCATCAGAATTCCAAGGTTTTGATACCTCAATCGGTCCCATAAACATTTCATACAATCTTAATGTATCTGCACCATACTCTTCTACAATATCGCTTGGATTTACAACAAACTCAGGGAATCTTTTACCCATCTTAATACCATTTTCACCAAGAATCATTCCCTGATGCACTAACTTTTTAAATGGTTCTTTTACAGGTGAAAGACCTTCGTCATATAAAAATCTGTTCCAGATACGTGAGTACATCAGATGACCTACCGCATGCTCCGGTCCGCCTACATATAAATCTACCGGAAGCCAGTGTTTTAACAGTTCCTGATTTGCAAATTCTTCTTCATTATCAGGGTCTATATATCTCATATAATACCATGAAGAACCGGCAGAACCCGGCATTGTTGCCGTTTCACGTACACCTTTTACTCCATTTTTATCATATTGCTTCCATTCAGTTGCATTTTCAAGAGGTGCTTTACCATTCTTTCCTTTATAATCATCAAGTGGTGGCAGTATCAGTGGAAGTTCCTCATCCGGAAGAAAATATATCTCTCCATCTTCTTTATATACACATGGAACCGGCTCTCCCCAATATCTTTGTCTTGCAAAAATCCACTCGCGGAAATGATAATTAACCGTCTCCTTTGCAACTCCCATATCTACTAATTTCTTTGTAATTGCAGTCTTTGCTTCTTCAACGGTAAGACCTGTAAATTCTTCTGAATTCATCAACTTGCATCCCTTACCTAAATAATCCTGCTTTTCAAATGCCTGTTCTGATACATCTGCTCCCTCAATAACCTGAATCATATCAATATTATGTGCGATAGCATATTCAAAATCTCTCTGGTCATGACTAGGTACTGCCATAACAGCTCCTGTACCATAGCTCGCAACTACAAAATCACCAATAAACAACGGCACTTTCTTTCCATTGACCGGATTAATACAATAAATGCCTTCCAGTCTGCATCCCGATTTTGTCTTATTTAATTCTGTACGGTCAAAATCATTTTTCTTGGCGGTCTCATCAATATATGCCTGAACCTCTTCCTTATTTTCCACTCTGTCCATAAGATTTTTAACAATCTCGCCGTCCGGTGCCAGCACCATAAATGTAATACCGTAAATTGTCTCAATACACGTAGTAAAAATAGAGAACTTACCGCCATCTACAATCTCAAATTCAACTTCTACACCGGTACTCTTTCCAATCCAGTTTCTCTGCATATCTTTTGTTGATTCCGGCCAGTCAATCTCTTCTAAGCCTTCTAACAGTTTTTCTGCAAAAGCAGGCTGGTCTATTACCCATTGCTTCATATTCTTTCTTACAACAGGATATCCTCCACGCTCTGACTTTCCATCAATTACCTCATCATTAGAGAGAACTGTTCCCAGTTCTTCACACCAGTTTACAGGCATATCAATGTGCTTTGCATATCCTGCTTCATATAATTTTTTAAATATCCACTGTGTCCATTTATAAAATTTCGGATCAGAGGTTGCTATTACCTTTGACCAGTCGTAATCAAATCCCAACTCTTTCAACTGTTTTGAAAAAGTTTCAATATTTTCCTCTGTAAATCCTGCTGGGTGATTACCGGTAGTTACTGCATACTGTTCTGCCGGAAGTCCAAAGGAATCATATCCCATCGGATGGAGTACATTGTATCCCTGCATCCTTTTCATACGTGACATAATATCTGTTGCTGTATAACCTTCCGGATGTCCTGCATGAAGTCCTACCCCTGATGGATACGGAAACATATCAAGGGCATAGTATTTCGGCTTACTGAAATCCCAGACATCTGTCTTAAAAGTATCATTTTCCTGCCAATATTTCTGCCATTTCTTTTCAACTGTCTTATGATTATAAGGTGTTGCCATATTTTTTCCTCCTAAAAATGTAAACAAATTTATTTTCTCTTTTATTCTTCTGAAGATTTCTTTTTGGAAGTCTTCTTTTTTGCTTCTTTATCTTTTTTCTTTGTTGTTTTTTTCTTAGTTGACGGCTTTTTCTTTACTGTCGTTTTTTCCTTTTTCACAGTAGGTTTATCTGTCGTCTGCTCTTCTTTTACTTTAATCTCGCAGTTTACCTGACAAGAACCTATATTGCCATAAGCATCTCTGACTTTCACCACAACCGGCGCCTTTTCGCCTTCACGCAATTGTTCTTTTTCTAAGGTTGACACTTGTGTATCAACAATTGCTTCGTCTGCTCTTACACCGGCTTTTACCATATCTACTATTTTTTTTACATTCTCTTCTGTATTAATATCATCAGGGCTGCTGCTTTTTACCTCCAGCGTATAAAGTGTTTTTGCACACCATACTTTTGGCGGAGTAGTATCTGTTACCTTGATTTTTTGCGAAATTTTGTATTTTGTTCCATCTTTTGCTTTGTACTTATAATTCACTGTATAAGTTCCTACTCTGGAATAATCAATCTCATTATACTTTAACCGTTTTGTAATTAACTTTCCTTTTGTTCCTAAAGCAATTAGATTTCCTAAATAATCAGGTTTATGACCTTTTTCTATAATAAGAGTACTAAGTCCCTTAACAACTGTGCCATTTTTAATCTTTTGGTATGGATTATTTTTGTCAGGGTCTGTAGGGTCCCAGCCGCAATATGAATATAAAGCTGCTACCGGCTCTGGAGACTTTGTCAGAACATCTTTCTTCTTACCTTTTAGAATAGAAACTTTCGTCCCTTCTTTACAATGATTATAAATCCATGCAGCATCTCCCGCAGACAATAAAATACTTTTTCCATAGGCCGGAGCTTTCCCCAATGAATTGTAAGACGGTTTAGAAAGCCGATAATCATATTTATCCTTATAAATAGAAGAATGAATCCATACGCCTTTACCAATAGATGTGTTATATTTGTGCCATCCCTGATAAATATCAAGCCATGAATATTTTTTACCTATTTGAAAATTGCCCTTTGGCAGTTCCTGTCCTAAACAACAGCGAAATACTTTTATCTGCTCTTTTGTTTTTTCGTCTTTTGAATACTGAAAAATAATTAACGCATTTAATCTTTTATTTATCTCAATATAATATTTATCAGATTTCTCACTGCTTTTATTATTTTGTTGTTTTGCACTCTCACCATCAACTTTAGCTTTTTGGTCTGCATCCCTGTTGACCTTACTTTGAAAAAACATCAGACCACCAAAAATAATCCCTGCTACAACTAATATTTCAATAACAGTCATAATAATATTTTTAATTTTTTTGTTTTTTACAATCTCTTTGATATTCAACCTGATGCACCTCACATTTTTAACACATAAAAGCCACCTGTTATGCCTACACATATTAGTTTATTATACAACATTGTAAGCATTTTTCAAGGTGACTTCTCTTTTTTATTCAATCTCATGTAAAATATAAAGTTCCTGTTTTTCTATACATAAAGTATCTGCGATAATCTCTGAAATCATATTATCTAACTACATCTTTCATACTCTTAACATATTCGCCTACATAAGAGATACTGTCCTTACCATACTCCGCAACAATTTTTACGATAGCACTTCCCACAATTGCTCCATCTGCATACTGGCATACATCAGCTGCCTGCTCCGGTTTTGCTATTCCAAATCCAATCGCACATGGCACATCTGTTGCTTCTTTCACTAACTTTGTCATAGCTCCCAAATCTGTAGTAATATCCTGTCTCACTCCCGTAACGCCAAGAGATGAAACCACATATACAAACCCCTGTGCTGACTTTGCAATCTTTGTAATTCTTTCTTCGGAAGTCGGTGCAATTAGCGGTATCAAATCAATCCCTGCTTTATCACAGTATGGTGCCAGTTCTTCTCTCTCTTCAAAAGGACAGTCCGGAACAATCACACCGGAAATACCACATTCCACGCATCTTC
The DNA here is from genome assembly GCA_948759685.1 of uncultured Eubacterium sp. The sequence continues at coordinate 80 of CAQBGY010000074.1, read as the reverse complement.
CCATAAATTTTTCTGTTCCATATCTGAAAATTACATTTGCATAAGTCATAAATACCAGCGGAATCTTCACAATATCTTTT
>CAQBGY010000073.1 GCA_948759685.1 uncultured Eubacterium sp. | reverse complement strand
TGCAAGAATGCCATCCTACAGCGAAAATCAGAGTTCTCGGACGGTCTGGGGGGGGGTAGAAACCCATCGTCGAGAAGAGTATTACGCTTCCTCCCAATGTAGTGGAAGTGAATTTTTTCGTCATTTAGGTGAAGTGACAGATACCGATATTTTTGTGTATTGTCCGTGTACTTCACCATTTATTAAATCAGAAACGATATCGCAATGCATTAATCAGTTTCTTACTGCACCAGGTTACGATTGTCTTGCTACTGTATCAAATGTCAAAGAGTTCCTTTGGCTTGAAGGCAAGCCTATAAACTATGATCCAGTTCATGCTCCAAATTCTCAAGATCTTCCTAATGTAGTAGCTCTTAACTTTGGAGTCACTGTAGTCCGCAAGGAAGACCTTATAAAGAATTCAAATATCATTGGAAAGAATCCTCAATTCGTTATTACTAGCGACATTGAAGCTATTGACATTGATACTCCTTTGGACTTTTATATTGCTGAACAGTTATATAAGAAAACGGAGATAGAAAAAAAAGGCTTACTAGAATAGATTGATTAACGTACCGGATGTGTTGTGATGAGTTGTAATATTAATTTTAACAAAATATTATTTTATGAAAACAATTACAGCAATTATTCCTGTACGTGCAGGAAGTACCCGGTTGAAAAACAAAAATGTAGCTCCTTTTGCGGGAACTAATTTACTGGTTAATAAGATTCTGCAGTTAAAACAAGTTCCAGAAATAACAGATATTGTTGTCTCTTCCGATTCAGACTTGATGTTGGAGATGGCACATTTGGCTGGTGCAAAAACACATAAGCGTGCTCCTGAATTTTGCGATGAAAAATCTAAAACTTTTGGAGAAGTCGTTCGCCATATTGCAGAAAGTGTAGAAGGCGAGACTATTCTTTGGGCTACATGTACGTCTCCTTTAGTATTTCCGAAAGACTATAAGGGTGCAATTAAGGCTTATTATGAAGCTCTAAATAATGGTTTCGACTCTTTAATGAGTGTAGAGAGTTTTAAACGCTATATTTGGAACGAAGAAGGTCCCTTAAATTATGAATTAGGACTTAAACATGTACCTAGTCAGCAACTACCTACATTATATTTTGTGACGGACGGTATATTAATGGCTCCTCGTGAAAAAATGATTGAATGGGCTTATTTTCATGGTAGTCACCCTTATAAGTTTGTAGTGGATAAACGAACGGGGTGTGACATTGATGATGGTCTTGATTTGGCTTGTGCGCGCGCTTGGCTTGATATGGATGAATCGGTGTCACAGATTGATCCATATATGGTAAATGCTGTTGAAAGAAATGATAAATAAATTATATAGCTCCTGTTCATTTATTCCCTTTTTCTTTCGTCAATAAGCAAAGGAAAGAGATAAGTCCTCAAATTAAGGCTTTCTTTTAAAAGCCATATCTTAGCTGTCAACTAAAAGTAAAATTTTATGTATAGCAATGAAGGTCTCGAAAGCTTTCCAAAGATTTTAATTATTTGGACATTGGGGACATGAGCTCTTTGTTTTCTTGAAAGATGGGTAATTCTCGATAGATAATAATTTATTAGAACAAATGATTCACAAACTTACTATTCAACGCAATAATTCACTTCATTATGGCGGTGACGCAGGAGTTGAGAGAGCGGCAACTTACTACAGTGTAATCAGAACGGTTAAACTTCATGGTAGTTTTGTATGGGATTTCTTGGAAACTGTTTTTTTAAGATATTTAATGAATGCTGTGATTTTGTAAACATGATACCTGATAAAATCTTTAGTTACAAGCTATAAGACCAAAATGCGCTAATTAACAAAAAAATAATTCAAGTGCTTTAAAAGTGCTAAAACTAAGGGAGATACCCTAACTTAAATTGAGTGATTACATATAAATGTCAATTGGTATAATTCAATCTCGTTTTATTCGGAAAATATCGTCTTCTTCTGTCATTCGTAATTCATTTATTTATGTTTTTTGTGATGGACTTAATAAGGCTATTCCGTTTTTACTTTTGCCATTTATTACACATTATCTTACCCCGGCAGATTATGGAATAGTTACAAATTATAATGTGTTAGTTCAGATAATTTCTGTATTTGCCTGTTCATGTACAGCGGCAGCTCTTCCTGTAATGTACGCAAAACTGGATAAAAATGAAATTAAACATTATGTTTCAAATATGATTTTTCTCAATACCGCTGCTAATGCTATTTGTGTACTTGTGGTATTGCCCATCCATCAATTGATAGAAAAAACATTGAGTATATCTTTCGTTTATCAATTGTCAGTATTGGTATTAGTGTGGTTTTCAGGTATCACTAATCTTAATATGCTGTTATGGAGGTGTGAGGAAAAACCATGGGGATTTGGTATATATCAAATTTCTCAATCTGCTGTAAATGCAATGGGGACAATGATGCTTGTTATTGTACTACTGCTGGGTTGGCAAGGCCGAATTTATAGTATGATTATAACAACAGTTGTTTTTGGATTAATTAGTGTATATATACTTTTTAAACGAGGGTATATAGAGTGGGGAATTAATAAGGTCTATATGAAACAAACTCTTTTTTTTGCTTTACCCATAATACCTCATGCCTTATCTTTTTGGTTTAAAAGTGGTGTTGATAAGATTTTTTTGACCAATATGTGTGGGCTTGCTGACAATGGTTACTATTCGGTTGCAATAACATGGGGGGCTGTTATAACTATGTTTCTGGTAGCATTAAATAATGCGTATGCTCCTGCACTATATAAGAAATTAGCTGTTTTTGATGGTAATAGAGAAGGTACTATTATGGAACAAAAAAAGTTAGTAAAATGGATTTGGATTAGTTTAGGTGTAACCTTAGTCTTTACAATCGTAGCATGTTTGGTATCAATGCTATTAATATTTGTTATGTATCCATCCTCTTATTACGATTCTATCTATTTTTTGCCATGGGTAATGTTAGGACAATTTTTTTATGGATGCTATTTAATGTTTGTATGTTTTGTTCATTATACCTTCAAGACCAAGGTTCTTGGGGTTATAACTTTTTTCTGGAGTGTTGTTCAAGTGGGATTAACTTATATGCTAATTTCGTGGATAGGAGCAATAGGTTCGGCTGTGTCTGCAGCTATTATTAGTGCTATAACTTTTGTTTTTGTAGCTGGGTATGCGATGCGTGTTTATAAGTTGCCTTGGTTTAGTTATAAGTAATTATTAAAATGGATAACTTTGGTCGATATATATTATTAAAGAGTCAGTATGATTTAGTTTATAAAGGTATACATCTGAATAGGGTGTTAGCGATGAACATATGGTCTATAGCTAATAAGAGTTTTCATATGTCATGGAAGCAATACTTTTTGATTTTATTTGCTATAGATATAAGAAAGATTAAATTCACTCCTGGAATGCATAATATTCTTTCGACCTTTGGTCGATATAGAGGAAGAAATGATCATTTGGAACTCTATAATACTGTTATTACTAAATTAGGAAGTGAAGTTGCATATAATGATACGACTGAATGGACTTATCGATTATCTATTCATCCTCATGTTATTTTACAAATTCTGAATCAGGGATTTAGGATGCTTAAAAAGACATCACTAACTTTTAAAGAACAATGTCAACTTTTGATTTTTACCATTCATTATTGTAACTTAATAGAGGATTTAGATAAACTATCATTCTCTCATGTGAAAAAATATTTATGTCAATGTAATGTTCTTGATTTAGAGAATCTGCTTACCCAATATTGTAAGTTGAAACATATACCAACCTACTCCTTGCAGGAGGGTATTTATTTTATATTTAAAAAGAATCCTCCTGTTGATTCAATTCAATATGAAAATTTTGAAACTGACAACCTAATGTGTTGGGGCAAATTTTCAGTTGATGAATTTATTTCTTATGGAATATCACCTTCTCGTTTATCAATAGCAGGTTATCCTAAGAAAGTAGAAATAAAACTTATTAAGCAGAATAATTCTTTCAAAAGATGTATGATATTAGTAGCAAGAGATAGTTTTCGTAATACTAATATGGCATTACTGAATATTTTGTCGAATTATTCTGACGAATATGAGTTCTATATAAAACTGCATCCTTCTTGTGATTATAGTTTTTATAGTAATTATTCGGATTCACATAATATGATTATTGTACCTAAGGAAACTACAGTTAATGAATGTTTAATTAACTCTGTATATGATTTTGCAGTAGCTGTAAATACCACGGCTTATTATGAAGCATTAATGCGTGGTTTACCTTGTTTGCGTTTTTATGATGGGACTTTTGATTTAATGGCTGGGTGTAATGATTTGTTTGGAACAGATGAGGAGTTTGTAAAACAGATAAATTTGATTCGAAAATTGCCTTTATCTGACTATCAAAAAGAAGTAGATGAGATTTTGGAGTATGCTATGGGGGTGGGCATAGATAATTATAAAGCAACAGTATGTGAATAATTAGGCTTGAATCAAAAATATAGGTTAAATGGATTGCTATATTTTATGTGAATCTTGTTGTATTTGCTGATTGTATGAATAAGATAATAGCTTTAATAATTTCTTTTGTACAACGTTACATTTTCTCTTACAAGCTATTTTGTAAAATGAGAAAGAAAAAATATAGTATTTATTCTCAATGGATTAGGCCTACATTTAAGGACTGTCATAGATCTGTACGATTTGAGAAAGTGGGGCTTTTAGCAGGTCTTCAATATATCTCTATTGGGGCAAATTCAAATTTTCAAAGTGGTTTATATCTGACAGCTTGGGATAAGTATGGAGATAAAAAGTTTACTCCAAAAATAACGATAGGAACGAATTGTTCATTTGGGGCATTTAATCATGTAACATGTATTGATGAAATAACTATAGGCGATGGATGTCTTACTGGCAAATGGGTTACAATAACTGATAATTCACATGGGAGTTCTGATTATGAATCTTTAAAAGAAAGTCCTGCCAAAAGAAATTTATATAGTAAGGGACCTGTTGTTATAGGAAATAATGTTTGGATAGGAGATAAAGTGACCATTTTGCCCGGTGTGAAAATTGGAGATAATTCTATTATTGCAGCTAATAGTGTAGTAACAAAGGATGTGCCAAGTTTCTGTGTTGTAGCAGGAAATCCAGCTAAGATTATAAATTCTTATTCTATAGATTGAAATTTTAAAAATAATAATAAAATGACAAATACGAAAATAATTGCAATGTATTTGCCGCAGTTTCATTGCATTCCGGAAAATGATGAGTTTTGGGGTAAAGGGTTCACAGATTGGGTGACTGTAAAAAAGGCAAGACCTCTTTTTAAAGGTCATCATCAACCGGTGATACCTCTTAATAACAACTATTATGATTTATCAGTAAAAGAAAATGTTGCATGGCAGGCTAAATTAGCAAGAGAACATGGAATTTATGGTTTTGGTATATATCATTATTGGTTTAATAATGAACAAAATATACTAACAAAGCCAGCTGAAATTATACGTGATAATGAGGAGATAGATATTAATTATTTTTTTGCATGGGATAATGCAAATTGGAAACGTAGTTGGAGTAATGTATATGGAAATGCATGGTCACCAATGGCTGATAATGTCGTAAAGGACCATAAAGGTCAAGCGATACTTATCCCTTACATACTTGGCCGTGAATCTGATTGGGAATATCATTATAAGGAACTTCGTTCATATTTTTTGGATAAAAGGTATATAAAGAAAGAGAATAGGCCTGTTTTTGTTATTCTTCAATATAGTGCAGAAATTGCAGAAATGTGTGCATATTGGAATTGTTTGGCAAAAAAAGATGGGTATGATGGTATGTGTTTCATCTTCAAATATAACCAGAATTTAAATTTTAGAGAAGATGATTTAATATTCAATTATGAACCGATATGTCATGGGTGGACAGACCTTTCTATTTCTGTGCGTATAAGAAATAAATTGCATAGAATTTTGAGGGGGCATAAAGGATTAAAAGAATATGATTATGATACTATATGGAGGAAGATTTTAGCAGAAGCGAGAAATTCCAAAACAAACATTTATCATGGTGCTTTTGTCTCTTATGATGATACTCCAAGAAGAGGATACAAAGGAGTTTTGGTCAATGGTAGTACTCCTGAAAAATTTAAGTCTTATCTCTTTGAATTAATGAAAATATCAGAGGTGCAAGGTAAAGAATTTATATTTTTAACAGCATGGAATGAATGGGGAGAGGGGGCTTGTTTAGAACCTGATAATATATTGAAGTATAAATATCTTGAGGCAATATTGGAGATTGTAAGTCATCAATATTAGTATAGTGTTGCACTTTAATTTATATAGTTGCTTTTTTCTGAATGAAAAATATATGCTAAATGTGTACGTTTGATATTATTATACCTACAGGACCAGAAGATGTAGCATTTGTGCCACGGGTGGTGGATTATGTATATCGATGTTTTGAGAATCTGGAACATATATATGTTCTTACTGCAAAGAAAAATTTTTCAAAAATAGAGAAGAAAATTCCCGCTAATATGCCATATAAATTGATAGATGAAAATGATCTTTTACCAAATCTGTCATTATCAATTGTTGCCAAAATTTTAAACGAATGCTGCCCGAATAGGAGAGTGAGTGCTGGATGGTATTTTCAACAGTTCTTAAAATTAGGGTTTGCTCAAAGTATATATTGTAAGAAATATTACTTATCTTGGGACGCAGACACTTTACCATTGGCTCCTATATCTTTTTTTGAAGATGAGCATTTGCTGTTTAACCCTAAGAAAGAGTATAATCCTAATTATTTTAGAACAATAGAACGATTGTTTGGTTACGGAAAACAAATGGAGTATTCGTTTATAGCAGAAAATATGATGTTCTCTAAGAATATTGTTTGTGAAATGTTAGCTGAAATAGAAGAAAGCGACGTGGAAGGTGTTACATGGTTGGAGAAAATATTGCATGCTAGTAATTTAGATGATTCTATGCCAGCATTCTCTGAATTTGAGACTTATGGTACGTATTGTTCTGTGAATTATCCGGGATTATATAAACCACGTCATCTGAATACATTTCGTGAGGCGGGTTATATATGTGGCAGAAAAATTAGTGAAGATAAGCTTCGTGTTATGTCTTTTGATTTAGACACTGCTTCATTTGAGATGAGGCATGCTCCGATGTTTCCTTATAATTTACCTCAGTTTATCTTTAATAATAGAAAGCGTTTTAAAAAGATGAAATCAATGACATTTAGACAAATAATAAAAAAAGTCTGGACTAAATGGTTGGGTAAACAAAGTATAGATAAACAGCTAATTATGGAACATCTCTATAGACTTCCCCAACAACGTCATTAGTCTTTGAAATATCTGATAATAGGATACTTATATGAACTTTGTAGCAGGCAGTACTGAAAGATTATATATGAGAGAAGTGCTAAAAAGTATGTGACAGTGAGAAAATATTGTAAGCACTCAAATTGGGGCGATGTTTTGAAAGTCCGATCTTTGCTGCAAATTAAATGAAGCATTATGTATAGCAGCGAAAATTTAGAAAGGTTTTACTGTCAATACTAAACTGAGACTTTTTTTCATGGAGGAATCCCTCCAATCCTTTTTGGAGTAAATATATACAAATCAATATTCAACTTTTCTGTGTTAAAATGAATAATCCATTAATATCTGTTGTTACGGTTTCGTATAATGCTGTGTCAACAATTGAGCAAACTATTATTTCTGTACTAAATCAAATGTATTCTAATATTGAATACATTATAATTGACGGAGGCAGTACAGATGGAACTGTTGATATTATAAAAAGGTATGATGACAAGATAGCTTATTGGCGAAGTGAACCGGATAGGGGGATTTATGATGCGATGAATAAGGGTATTCTCCAAGCAAAAGGAGAGTGGATTTATTTTATTGGTGCTAGTGATTTATTGTTAAAGAATTCATTCCAAACAATTTTTTCAGGAAAGATTGATGCAGAAGTAATATATGGGGATATTACAATAGTGTATCCTAAAGGGCAGAAGCAAATAAAGAAAGCTTTTTCCTCTTCATGTTTATCATATCGGATGCCAACTTCGCATCAAGCAATATTTATGCGGACAACAGTAATAAAAGAACATAAAGGTTTTAATCTGGATTATAAGATTTTAGCGGACTTTGATTTGATGCAACGTTCTTATCTTTCGGGTGTTACTTTCCAATATGTACCAGTTTCAGTAGCAGAGTTTAAATTTGATGGAGTATCTAGTAAGGTATCAAAAGAAGATATTGATTTTTATAGAATAATGAAACGCAATAAATCAATTAAATATCCCATGATGTGTTTTATTGTTCTTGAAGTTAAAAGACTGATTGGTTTTGTTTATAGGAAATTTATATTAAGGCAGCTTTGATAATTGTCACAATGATAGAGATATTACTTTTATAATCTTGCTAATAATGCTAATATTTGATACTGTATTATTGTTTTTAGGGTTATTCTATTTTTTAAGATTTAAGTCTATACTATTAAAACTGATTTGTTTTATAGTTTGGTATCCTTGTTTGGTATTGTTTTTATTCAAATTTGATGTTCCACTTCCTGGAATATTATTCATTAGAAGAGAGGAACTGGGGGGCGAGATTGCTGATTCTGGTTTTTATAGCTATTTAGTGGGATCATCAATTTTTTATTGGATGTTATCTTCTGTTGGAAATCGAGAATTCAGTTTTAGGTCAATTCGTATGACTAAATTGTCAATTCTCATTATGGTGTTGTTTTGTGCTCTCTCATCAATCCCTTTATTGAATATTCATAGTGGTGAGGAAGGAGCTTTTAAAAGTGCAACACTATATATTTGTATGAGTGTTTTTCTTATTATTCTACATAGAGGTAGAGGAATCTCATGGTTTTGTCAGTTCATAATTATTGTCTTTTTATTTTTGAATGGAGAGAGAGTGGACAGTATTGTACTGGTATTAATGCTTATTTTGTTTTCAGGAACGGATGTTGTGTCACCTAGATATAGTAAATCTTTGATATTTATAGGAGGTGGTATTATATTCTTTCTTTTAGTTTGTATAGGATTTTATAGAGAAGGCTCTTCTGTTACTTTTGAAGTACTTCTTTCCTCCATTTATTCTCAAAGAACCGTATGTGATGTTGTTTATATATATTTGACAGCTGTCAGTTATTATCTTGAAAACGGTCCAGCACCAGAGGTGCTTTTAAATTTATTCGGTGGGTTGATACCAGGACCTACAATGGGGACTGGCTCACCGTATAATTTTACATATTTTCTTAATCATAATTATATGTCAAATCCAGGAGGAGGGTTGTTTTGTAGTGAAGCTTATCTAGCATTAGGATTTCTAGGCACTCCAATTTATTTTTTCTTTTATGGATACTTAATAAGAAAGTTGTTTGATGGAAAATTAGATTATACGAAGTATATATTTCTGCTGTTTTTGTCAATGCAATGTAGGATTATATGGTATGGTTTTATTTATATTTATAAACCGTTTGTTATTTTTTCTGTATTTTACTTTATGCTTCGATATATGCGTACTAAGAATAATTCGCTTTTAATTAATGATTGATACTCGTATTTCTAATTCATGTTATTTCTGGGGAGATAGCATTCATTGTATATATAAAACTTATATTTATGGTTAAGAATGTGATCATTGTATGTGATTGTGCACATGTTATTGGCGGTATTGAGAATGTAGCTTTTTCTTCTGCAAAGGAGTTGGTCAAACAAAATATAAATGTTTTTATATTTTCAGCTCAGGGTGCCATAGATCAATCTTTAATTGACTCAGGTGTCCATGTTATATGTCTTAATCAATTTGATATATTATCGAATCCTCATAGGTTACAAGCTGTCTTTCAGGGATTATATAATCGAACTGCATATAAACGGTTTAAAGAATTTCTAAAAGACTTTTCTCCCGAAGATACAATAGTTCATTTTCATTCATGGACAAAGGCTATGTCTTCTTCTTTATTTTATGTTACTGCAAGATCTCATTTTAGAATAGCTATAACATTGCATGATTATTTTACTGTATGTCCAAATGGTGGATTTTATAATTATCGGGGGAAACATATTTGTGATTATACACCAATGTCATTTAAATGTATAATGTGTAATTGTGATGCCAGATCTTATCCTCAAAAGATTTATAGAGTGTTGCGCCAGTTGTTTCAATCTAGAGCTATATTTAAGAATAAGGAAATAAATATTATATCAATTTCTAATCACACAAGAGAAGCTGTTCTGCCTTTTATTGGGAAGAAAATAAAACGATGTTTTTACTTGAAAAATCCGGTGGTCTTGGAGAAGTGTACTCAAGTGGCTATTGATAAGAATGATATATATTTGTTTATAGCACGGCTTTCAAAAGAAAAAGGAGCAGAATTGTTTTGTAGAGCTTTATCAGATTTGAATCTTAAAGGTTACGTATTAGGTGATGGAGAATTAATGGAGGAATTAAGGAGTAGGTATCCTAAAATAAAATTTTGTGGATGGGTGAATGGAGATGAAAAAGAAAAACTGTTACATTACGGAAAGGGGCTCATTTTCCCTTCTTTATGGTATGAAGGTTCACCTTTAACTATTTTAGAGATGAAATCTAAGGGCATTCCTTGTATTGTGCCGGATAGGTGCGCTGCTGCTGAAGAAATAGAGGATGGGGTAACGGGATTCATATTTAAAACAGGAGACATGCATTCTCTCAAACAAGCAATTATGAAATATGAGAAAGCAGATATACTCACTCTACAGAAAAATATATTATCAGCATTTAATGCAGATGATTATACGCCTAAAACTCATACTCGTAATCTTTTGAATATTTACTCGGAAATATTGAATAATTAGTACTGCTTTATGAAAGTTATGCATATAGTGCAGTGTCCTGGTGGTGTAGATAGATATTTATCCATGCTCTTACCTTTATTAGAACAATACAAGCTTTATCAAATATTAGTTTGTTCTTATGACTATGATTATAAAAAGTACATTAATGAAGTAGATAAAGTAGAACAATTAGATATGAAGCAATCATTTAATTTATTAAAGCTCATAAAAAATATAAGGAGAATTCGTTCTTTAGTTAAATATTATCGGCCTGATATTGTGTATTGCCATAGTAGTATAGCTGGGGGAATTGGAAGGATTGCTTGTTGCGGATTACATGTGAAGATTGTATATAATCCTCATGGATGGGCCTTTAACATGAAAAAGTAGAATATTTATATTCATGAGAGATATAAAAAAACTAGTGTTTTTATGCATTGAAAGGTTTTTATCTCGGTATACAGATAAAATTGTTTGTATATCTAAGGCTGAATATATATCTGCACTTAACCACAACATTGCAGATAATACGAAGCTCAATATTATATTAAATGGTATAGACTTTTCATTGATAGAAAACGCAGAAGTTAAAAAACGTTCGGAACTTGGAATACCTGAGAATGCCTATATTGTTGGGATGGTGGGGCGTATATCTCCGCAAAAAGCTCCCGATGTTTTTATAGAGGCTGCAAGGCTTATTAAAAATGAAATACCTAATGCGTATTTTATGATTGTTGGAGATGGTGAGGAGCATGGTAAAATTGAATTGTATGCAAAAAAATACGATATAGATTTATATATATCTGGATGGACAGATGTTCCTTATCAGTATATGAAAATGTTTGATGTGGCTATGTTATTATCTCGTTGGGAGGGATTTGGTTTAGCTATTGTTGAATATATGGCTGCACGAAAAAGTTTTGTTGCTACTCGAGTTGATGCTATACCAACTATAGTGCGTGATGGCGTTGATGGGCTTTTAGTTGATGTTGATTCTCCAGCGCAGGCTGCTAATGCTGTAATCAAATTATATAAGGATAATGAACTTGCTAATAAGATGAAGGAATCTGCATGGAGTTATTCGCGTGAATATTATGATATACATCGTGTTGCAGAACAGCATATAATGTTGTTTAAGGAGTTGGTTAATATTAGTCAATAGAGAAATAGAAAGCAGTTTTATTTGTTTTTTATAGTCTGTTATTTTAATCTGTATAGATAGAAAAGTAGGTCGAACTTCTAGATGAAAAATAATTATGTAGTGAATTAACAAAAAAGGTATGGTATAAAATAAATGTTGAGATGTAATAAACACGTGAGTGTTTCGT
>CAQBGY010000072.1:10392-12461 GCA_948759685.1 uncultured Eubacterium sp. | reverse complement strand
ACTTTTTCATTTGGCGCCCACTCTGCATAAACGCCATCATATTTCACTACGTTTTCGCTTACTTCTGTACTCGGTGTTCCCGGATATGCAGATGTCACTTTAACCCCTGCTTCGTAAGCACCTCTTGCTATGGCTTCATTGCCCAGCATAATCGTTTGTTTACTCAAATCTGTTTCCTGCCTCTCATAAATATTTCAATTACTGATTTCTAATATTCTATGTTGGAAAAACCATATCTTTCCACGCAGATTTTATCGAAAATCAGCACTTTATTGTCATAAAAAGTATTATAAATTATTGTATGTTTTTAGTCAATAAAAGAACGGGCAGCTATTCCCGTTCTCTACTTCAAATACATTTTCTGTTTTGGCAGCAGACTCACTGCAATCTCCGTCATTTCTTCCGGTGTCTCTTTCATTCCGTCTCTGACCCAGTTTTCCACTACTGCAATACAGCCGAAAACAATATAATAACGATAATATTCGTATTGTTTCAGACTCTTATCTATATACTTATCCTTCCATCTGAGCATATATTTATTATGTATATACTGACCCAACTTTTCATATCCGGTCTGATTCTGCATACTAAACGATAAAATATCTGCCTTTGTTTTATCTTCATAAAAATATTGAAATAGAAGTGCAAAAAAACCTGCCGCATCTCCACCTTCTGTCTTTTCTACAATTTTCTGCAAATCTGCACATATTTCCTTCTGAAGCTGCTCTAGTGTGTCTACCGGGTCCCTGTAATACTGATAAAATGTAGCTCTCGTAATATCTGCTTTGTCTGCTAATTCTTTAATGGTAACATTTTCCACATTTTTCTTTTTTAACACTTCAATCAACGCCTCTTTGATTGCTTTTTTTGTTCTCCTGATTCTTCTATCTGTCTTTTCTAAATTTTCCATTTCTGCTCCAATCTCCATGCCTTTATCCAAAAAGCAGACACGCTCTTCTACACGATATTAATTTTCTGTTTACTGAAATAATTATACCTTTTCTGCCAATAAATGTACATTACTTGTGACATGACAAAACAATTTTTTCAGTACAATCCTCACATTAATTCTCAAACAATCTTTTCATCACCTGATGAACCGTAGTAATCTCTTTCTGTTCATAGCTGTTTCCACCACAGAACAAAAGTCCGTTATCCACGTCACCCTTTGCAGCGTGAATCAACCGCTCCGTAATACAATAAGGAATTTCTGCAGGGTTACATTTCTTTAAACATCCAAGACATTTCTTTGGTGAAATTTTTTTTCCATTCATAACTTCTGCCATAAACTTATTCTTAATAGCTCTTCCCGGCATTCCTACCGGACTTTTCACAATCGTAATATCCTCTTTTTCTGCATGAATATAGGACTCTTTATATCGGATATCTGCATCGCACTCATCAGTTGTCACAAAAGCAGATGCTACCTGTACTCCATCCATTCCAAGAGAAAGAGCATGATGAATGTCCTCTTGTTTTGAGATACCTCCTGCCAATACAATTGGAATATACTTTTTATACTTTTCCCTGTATCGTTCTACTACTTCCTTTATCTGCAACACTTCATTATCATAACTGCTACTCTCGTATTTTATTATTTCTTCTTTTGAAAAGCCCAGATGTCCACCAGCCTTAGGCCCCTCAATCACAATCATATCTGCTGTTGTCTTATATTTCTTATCCCAATATTTCAGAATAACCTCTGCGGACTTTCTCCCTGAAACAATCGGCGCAATTTTTGTTTTATAACCTTTCACAAACTCCGGCAGTTCTACCGGCAGCCCTGCTCCTGAAATAATAATATCTGCACCGCTCTTTACCGCCTCAATGACCTGCTCTTTATAATGATTCAAAGCTGTCATAATATTAAAACCTATAATTCCATCCGGAGAAATTTTTCTTGCTTTTTGAAATTCCTGTCGGATAGCCCTTAAATTTGCTTTTAATGGATTCTCATAAAAGTCTTTTTCTCTATAACCAATCTGTGCTGTAGATATAATGCCGACACCACCTTCATTCGCTACTGCTCCTGCAAGATTTGCCAATGAGATTCCAACGCCCATTCCTCC
>CAQBGY010000072.1:0-10382 GCA_948759685.1 uncultured Eubacterium sp. | reverse complement strand
CCGATCTAGAATGTAATGAATTTAAGACCTTTAATCATAGGAGATTCCAACGCCCATTCCTCCCTGAATTACCGGAATATCTGCTTTTAACTCTCCTATGATTAAAGGTCTTAAATTCATTACATTCTCCTAAATCTTTTATATCGTTCTTCTACGATTTCTGCCTCTGTAAGTTTCATCTTTTCTGCTAGAAACATTTGAATTTCAATATCTAACTGTTCTATTACACTTCCCATATTTTCTACACAATAATTATCGGGTTCACTCAGAACCTTTTCTATTACATTTAACTCTTTGATATCATGTGCAGTCATTTTCATGGCATCAGCTGCCTTATCTGCCAGTTTTCCATTTTTCCACAAAATACTGGCATATCCTTCCGGAGAAAGTACAGAATAAACCGAGTTTTCCAACATCCAGACTTCATTTGCTACAGCTAACGCCAGCGCACCTCCGCTTCCTCCTTCACCTACGAAAACAGATAAAATCGGAACACAAATCCCAGATATCTCAAACAAATTTTTTGCGATTGCTTCGCCCTGTCCTCTTTCTTCAGCCTCTATTCCACAAAACGCTCCCGGCGTGTCGACAAAACAGACAACCGGTCTGTGAAACTTTTCTGCCTGTTTCATAAGCCTTAATGCCTTTCGATATCCCTCCGGGGACGGCATTCCAAAATTTCTTTTAATATTTTCCTTGGTACTATGACCTTTTACCTGGGCAATCACCGTCACCGGCATTCCATGAAACCGGGCAATCCCCCCCATTACTGCACTGTCATCACCATAATACCTGTCTCCATGAAACTCTATAAAATCATCAAAGAGATTTTCGATATAATCCTCTCCTGACGGTCTTTTATTATCTCTGGAAATCTGAACCTTTTCCCAAGCCGATAGAACGCTGCCCTCTGCCCCACATTCTTCGTGAACTTCTTCCTGTCGCTGATGATTCCTTATCTCATTATTTTTTATATAATGCATAGATACAATTTCACTGAGTGTTTGCTTTATCTTATTTCTTTCCAGAACCATATCCACAAAGCCATGCTCCAACAAGAACTCCGCTCTCTGAAATCCCTTTGGAAGTTTCTGTCCGATGGTCTGCTCTATTACACGGGGCCCTGCAAATCCAACTAATGCTCCCTGCTCTGCAATAATCACATCTCCAAGCATTGCGAAACTTGCCGTAACTCCTCCCGTCGTCGGGTCAGTCAATACAGAAATATATAAATTTCCACTGTCACTATGGCGTTTTAATGCCGCCGAAGTTTTTGCCATCTGCATTAGGGAAACAATGCCTTCCTGCATTCTGGCTCCACCCGAACAGGAAAAAATAATCATAGGAAGATTCTCTTTTGTAGCTCTCTCTACGGTTCTCGTAATTTTCTCCCCTACAATACTTCCCATACTTGCCATCATAAATCTTCCATCCATTACTGCAACTGCTGTCGGATGTCCATGAATTAAAATTTTTCCTGTGATGACTGCTTCATCTAACTTTGTTTTTTCTTTAATATCTAATAATTTCTTTTCGTACTCCTCATCCTGCAAAGGATTTTCAATCTCCATTCCCTCAAACCATGATTCAAAACTTCCCTTATCAGCAATCATTCGGATTCTTGTTTTCGCATGAATTCTAAAATATTCTCCACATTTCGGACATACATATCCTTTTTCTTTTACCTCTTCTGAGAGAACCATATTTCCACACTTTTTACATTTTGTAAACAAGCCTTTTGGAACATCCGGCTTTGGAATTTTAATTGTTATATATTCATTTCTCTGTTTTTTGATTCGTTTTTGTAATTTCAACTTACAGCTCTCCTGTCTCTGTTAAACTTTTCAATAAAATCTACATCAAAATTTCCTGAAATAAATTTACTGTCATTGATAATCTCATACTCATAATCAATATTTGTGTCAATTCCCTCTATCACGACTTCTCCAAGGGCACTTCTCATTTTGTGAATTGCTTCTTCTCTGTTCTCTGCATAAACAATTAATTTTGCAAGCATAGAATCATAGTACGGTGTAATCTCACAGCCTGAAAATATTGCAGAATCCACCCTTACACCATTTCCACCGGGAAAATGTATTTCTTTGATTTTGCCGGGACACGGTCTGAATCCTTTATCCGGATTTTCCGCATTAATCCGGCACTCTATGGAATGTCCCTTAATCACAATATCATCCTGCGTAAAAGGGAGTTCCTTTCCATCGGCAATTTTTATCTGTTCTTTTACGATATCAATTCCCGTAATACTTTCTGTAATCGGATGTTCAACCTGAATTCTTGTGTTCATTTCCATAAAATAATATTTTCCGGTTTTCTCCAATAAAAACTCTATCGTTCCTGCATTTTCGTAGCCTGCTGCCATCGCAGCTTTCACAGCCATCTGTCCCATTTCTTCCCGAAGTTCTTCCGACAATGCACAAGACGGTGCTTCCTCAATAATTTTCTGATGATTTCTCTGCAATGAGCAATCCCTTTCTCCAAGATGAACGACATTCCCATACTTATCTGCCATAATCTGAAATTCTATATGTCTTGGATGCTCAACAAAATGCTCAATATACATTGTATTGTCGCCAAAAGCCATCTCGCTTTCCTTCTGCGCAGCCATAAATGCATTTTCAAAGTCCTCTGCTGTATAAGCTACTCTCATACCCTTACCTCCACCACCAGAAGCTGCTTTGATCATAATTGGATATCCCACATGCTCAGCAACACTTTTTCCTGTGGCACAGTCGCAAATACCGTCATTGTTCCCCGGAATTACAGGGATTCCCGCATTTATCATAGTATTTCTTGCTTCTACCTTATTTCCCATTTTTTCTATCACATCAGACTTTGGTCCTACATATGTAATATTGCATTTTTCGCACAACTTTGCAAAAACAGGATTTTCCGACAAAAATCCAAATCCCGGATGGATAGCATCTGCTCCTGAAGTAACTGCTGCACTGATAATACTTTCCATGTTCAGATAACTTTCACTGGATTTTGTTTCTCCGATGCAGATAGCCTCATCCGCCAACTGTGTATGGAGCGCTTCTTTATCTGCCACAGAATAAACTGCAACAGTCTGTATTCCCATTTCCCTGCAGACTCTTATAATTCTTACAGCGATTTCTCCTCTGTTTGCAATTAACATTTTTTGTATCACAAAAATCACCTCGTTTTCAACTAACCAACCATAAATGTAAGTTCTGCTACAGCCACCGTCTTTCCTTCTACACTGGCTGTTGCCTTTCCTATTCCGACCGGCCCCTTTTGCTGAATAATCTCTGTTTCCAGCTTTAATTTATCTCCCGGAACTACCTTTCCCTTAAAACGGCATTTATTAATACCACCAAAAAAAGCAGTTTTTCCTTTGTTTTCTTCCATGCTTAAGATTGCGACTGCTCCTACTTGTGCCAACGCCTCAATCGTCAATACACCAGGCATTACAGGCAGGTTTGGAAAGTGACCTGCAAAAAAATCTTCTCTGTAAGTTACACACTTGTATCCTACTGCATATTTTCCCGGCTCATAATCTTCAATATAATCAATCAGTAAAAAAGGATGTCTGTGTGGAATAATTTGTTTAATTTCTTCTATATTTAACATGAAAAACTTTCCTTTCCCTCTTCATTACTCTATAACAAAAAGCTTCTGACCAAACTCCACTGCCTCTTCATTATTTACGCAAATTTCTTTAATAACGCCATCATATTCTGATTCGATTTCGTTCATTAATTTCATTGCTTCCACAATTGCCAGTACCTGACCCTTTTTAACGACATCTCCGACAGAAACAAATGGCTCTTCTCCTTCTGCAGGCGCCATATATACAGTTCCTACCAATGGAGAAGTTACCGTCTTTACATTCATATCTGTCTCTTCTATAAAAACTTTTTCCTCCGCCTGTGGTACAACAATATCTTCTTTTATATACTCTTTTACAACAGTGCCACGTTTTCCTTTAACAAGTGACAACATCCCACCATCATCTTCATATTGAAATTCATCTATTTCAGAATTAGAGACTTCCCTAATCAATTCTTTAATATCACTAATATTCATCTGCTTACGCCCTTTCCTCTGAATATTTTTTGATTGCAAGAGTTCCATTATGTCCGCCAAATCCTAATGAATTCGACAAAACAAAATTTACATCCTGATAAACTCCTTCTCCCATTACATAATCTAAATCACATTCTTCACCCGATTCCTTCAATCCTACCGTCGGATGAATATAGCCATCTTCTATACTCTTTACACATGTAATAAACTCTACACCTCCGGCTGCTCCTAACAGATGCCCTATCATAGATTTTGTTGAATTTATTTTTACATTTTTTGCAGCATCGCCCAATGCAAGTTTAATGGCTCTTGTCTCAAACAAATCATTGTGATGCGTGCTTGTTCCATGAGCATTAATATAGTCTACCTGTTCTGCAGTCATTCCTGCCTCTTTGATTGCAATTTCCATTGCCTTTGCAGCGCCGCTTCCATCCTCTGCCGGAGATGTAACATGGTATGCATCACAAGTTGCACCATATCCGGCCACTTCAGCCAGAATCGTTGCTCCTCTTTTTTTTGCATGTTCCAATTCTTCTAAAATAACAATTCCTGCACCTTCTCCCATAACAAATCCACTGCGGTCTTTATCAAATGGTATCGATGCCCTGTTTTTATCTGTACTCTTAGTTAAAGCAGTCAAATTCGTGAATCCTGCCACACCAAGAGGAGTGATTGCACTCTCTGTTCCACCGGCAATCATCACATCTGCCTCTCCACACTGTATGGAACGATATGCTTCTCCAATAGAATGGGTTCCCGTTGCACAGGCAGTCACAACATTGATGCACTTTCCTTTTGCTCCATAAGCAATTGCAACATTTCCTGCTGCCATATTTGTAATCATCATCGGAACAAGCAGAGGTTTTACTCTGTCGCTTCCTTTTTCCAGCATTTTTTTATGCTCCGTCTCCATATCACTCATTCCACCAATACCGGAACCTACACTGACACCTACACGATATGGGTCTTCCTGCTCCAAATTAAGACCTGACTGCTCAATTGCCTCTTTTGCCGCACAGACAGCGTACTGGGAAAAAGGCGACATGCGCTTTGCAGATTTAAAATCCATTCTTTCTTTTGGCTGAAATCCTTTCACCTCTGCTGCCAGTTTTACTGCGTAATCTGTTGTATCAAACTTCGTAATCTCATCAATTCCTACTTTGTCTGCTTTTACACCTTCCCAAAATTCTTCTACACTGTTTCCAATCGGTGTAATAGCTCCCATACCTGTAACTACCACTCTCTTCAAACCAATCACTCTCCATTCTTTTACAATATAACAATGCTGCATCAAATAATTTTCAGCAGAATTGTTACCGGATTAAATTACCATTCCGCCATCAATATGAAATACCTGACCGGTAATATAATTACTCTTATCACCTGCCAGAAAGCCTGCCAGTTCTGCCACTTCTTCTGCTTTTCCAAACCTGCCAAGAGGAATCTGTGAAACTGCCTGCTCTTTCACTTTTTCCGATAATGCACCTGTCATATCTGTTTCAATAAATCCCGGCGCTATCGCATTTACGTTCACATTTCGGGAAGCAAGTTCTCTTGCCATAGATTTCGTAATTCCAATTACCCCCGCTTTGGCTGCTGAATAATTGACCTGTCCTGCATTTCCTGCCACGCCGGAAACAGAAGACATGTTAATTATCTTTCCGTGTCTCTGTTTCATCATAATTCTGGAAACAAACCTGATACAGTTAAATGTTCCTTTCAGATTTGTGGCAATCACATCATCAAAGTCCTCTTCTTTCATTACCATTACCAGGCCATCTCTTGTAATTCCTGCATTATTGACGAATACATCAATACTGCCATAGCGTTTATGTACATCCTCTATCATTCTCTGGCACTGGGCAAAATCAGCCACATCACACTGCACAGCCTCTGCCCTGCCGCCTTTCTCTTCAATTTCTTTTACAACATTCTCTGCTTTCTCTTTAGAACCTGCATAATTTACAATAACTGTCATATCCATGGACGCCAATTTAAGTGCAATTGCCTTTCCAATTCCTCTGGAAGCCCCGGTTACTACCGCAATTTTCTCCTGTATCATTGATACCTCCTGTAAACAGTGCAGACATACCTGTATGTCCGCAGCCCCTAAATCTCTTCTAATTTCTTAAAATCCTCAAAATTGTTAATATTGATACATGAAACTGTCTTATCAATTTTTCTCAAGAACCCGGCAATTGTTTTTCCCGGACCAATCTCAATAAATGTATCTACACCGTCTTCTATCATATTTCGTACACTTTGTTCCCATCTTACCGGAGAATATACCTGCCTTGCCAGCAGTTCTTTTGTTTCATCAATATTGATTATGTATTCACCGGTAACATTTGTTACATATGGAATTGTCAGAGGCTGTAATGAAATGTCCTCTAATTTCTCTGACAACTGTTTTCCTGCATCTTTCAAAAATTCTGAATGGAACGGTCCGCTTACATTTAATTCCAGGCACCTTCTTGCTCCGGCTTCTTCCAATACTTTCATAGCATCATAAACTGCCTGTTTTTTTCCTGTAATAACAATCTGTCCCGGGCAGTTATAATTTGCCACAGACACATCCTCTATGCCGGCTATTACATTGTCTATCTCATCTGCTGTCATTCCAAGAACCGCAGCCATTGTTCCCTCACCTTGTGGTACTGCCCGGTTCATTAAAATTCCTCTCTGCCTTACCACCCAAATTGCATCTTCTGCTGTCATACCGCCGGCTGTAACCAATGCTGCATATTCTCCAAGACTAAGCCCTGCAGCTACATCCGGACATATTCCTCTTGATTTTATTTCCTCAGTCATAGCAATATATGTAGTAACCAATGCTGCCTGCGTATATTCTGTATTATTTATCTTTTCATTTTCCTGAAAACAGATGTCAGAAACATGAAAGTCTAATACTTCATTTGCTTTGTCATAGACTGCTCTTGAAACTTCACTTTGATCATAAAAATCCTTTCCCATGCCTACAGTCTGCACACCCTGTCCTGGATAAACGAATGCAATCTTATTCATTTCTAATTCCTCCATATATCAGTTCCTCTGCATGACGGATACTTCTGACAATCAATTCCCTGCAGCTATATTCTTTTTTCACAAGACCCGCTATCTGTCCTGCCATAACACTTCCATCAACGACATCCCCCTCTACAACGGCTTTTTTCAGCCCACCCAAAGTAAGCAATTCTAATTCCTCAAAGGATGCTCCCTGATTTTCTCTTTTTATATATTCATTAGACATTTTATTTCTAAGTACTCTTACCGGATGTCCTGTTGTTCTTCCTGTCACCTTAGAATCAATATCCTTTGCCTTAATGATTTTATCCTTATAATTTTGGTGTACTGTACACTCTTTGGTTGCTACAAACTGCGTGCCCATCTGTACTGCCTTTGCTCCTAACATAAAAGCTGCCGCAATACCTCTGCCATCGGCAATACCGCCTGCTGCAATTACCGGAATGTTCACTGCATCAACGACCTGTGGAACGAGAGACATCGTTGTAATCTCTCCGATATGTCCTCCTGCTTCACTACCTTCTGCAATGACAGCATCCACACCACACTTCTCCATCATTCTTGCCAAAGCACAGCTGGCAATAACCGGAATTACCTTGATTCCTGCAGTTTTCCAGTCCTTTATATATTTTGCCGGATTTCCTGCACCTGTAGTAACTACTTTTACTCCCTCTTCAATAAGAATTTTTGCAATCTCATCTGCTTCCGGGTTCATCAGCATAATATTTACACCAAACGGTTTATCTGTTAATTTTTTTGCTTCCAGAATCTGCTCTCTGACCCACTGCGCCGGAGCTCCACCTGCTCCGATAATACCCAATCCTCCTGCATTAGAAACAGCGGCGGCCAAATGAAAATCGGCCACCCATGCCATTCCTCCCTGAATAATCGGATATTTTATTCCTAATAACTCAGTTATCTCTGTCTTCATAACGAAAACCTTCCCCTTATTCCTTATGCGCCTTAATATAATTTACAACATCTCCAACAGTTTTAATCTGCTCTAAATCTTCCACTGGAATTTTTACATCGAACTCATCTTCAAAAGACATTACCAGCTCAAACAAATCCAATGAGTCTGCTCCCAAGTCTTCGTTAAAAGTAGCTCCCTCAACAACTTTGCTTTCATCAACTCCTAATTCATCAACAATTAATTCTTTAACTTTGTCAAACATTTTTATATTTCTCCTTTATAATTTTTATCCGGCTGTGCCGGTTATTAACTTTTACAAAATTTTTAAGTACTTCTATAAACATTACTTACTGTGCATAAGCAATTTATCCTTTCTATTCCTGCTTTTTTCTACACAGACATTTCCTATATTTCAAGATAAGTTGCCGCCAATGTTACTCCTGCTCCAAATCCTGACATAATAATCTTATCTCCTTCTTTCAACTTCCCTGTCCGGAAAAGTTCATCCAGAAGTATCGGAATACATGCAGAAGATGTATTGCCATATTCAGACACATTCATTGGAATCTTATCTAAAGATACCTTTAACCTTTTTGCAATTCCCTGAAGAATTCTCGAATTTGCCTGATGTAAAACAAACATATCTATTTCATCTTTATTGATTTCTAATTTTTTCATCAATTCCTGTATACACTCCGGAACCTGCTTTACCGCAAAACGGAAAATTTCCTGTCCGTTCATCTGTACATATGTATTTTGTATCTGATTCCAATGACCCTCCCGAGACTGTTCACTTATTTGTTTGTTTCCCTCACCCTGACATATTAATTTGTTTTCTGTCTCATCTATCAGTCTTTTTCTATATGCAAACCCATTGTCACAGGTAAGCGCAGCTCCCATAGAACCGTCTGCGTGCATCACAGTATCAAAAACTGCCTTATCGTCTTTTTTCAAAATAGCCGCGCCGGCACCATCTCCAAAGAGAATGCATGTTCCTCTGTCACTCCAGTCCACAATCTTAGAAAGTCCTTCTGCTCCGATAATCAGTGCTGTTTGAATCAGACCTGTATCAATATAACTCTGCGCCGTATTGTAAGCCATAATAAAACCGGTGCAGGCTGTATTTATATCAAAGCAAAAAGCGTTTACCGCACCTATTTTATCCTGAACATAACAGGCTGTATTCGGCAAAATCACATTGGAAGAGACAGAAGACACAATAATCATATCTATTTCATCACATTTGATTCCTGCACACTCCACAGCTTTTTTTGCAGCCTCCACTGCCATGTCTGCTGTAGTCTCATCCTGCATAATATGTCTTTTCTTAACACCGGTTCTGTCAGTAATCCATTCATCACTTGTATCAATATAATTTGTCAAATCTTCATTGGTGAAAAACTGCTCTGGAATATATGATCCTGTACCTATTATCTTTCCAAACATCTGCTGTCTCCTTTTTCAAATTGTTGCCAGTATATCTTTTTCAAAAATTACGGTCAATAGATTTTTCCAATCCTTTACATCCATAAAAAAAGATGTAAGATATCAGACATTTCATTTTGTTTTGTCTAATATCCAACATCTTTTTTGTATTTGTAAATTTCAGTTTGTCGAGGTGGTTCGAGTATAAAAGGATACACATGGAAACTAAATTTCATAAACATTTGTAGATATAAAAAGTGTCTGAAAATTAAAGTACCGACTTCATCTTCACCGAATATTTGGTAATTAGTAAAGCAATGCACAGATATTTCATAAAATGAAATATCTGTCGTGCTAAGCGCACTATAAAATAAAAGAATCATAAATGAGGTTTCGTAAACGCTCCCCATTTATGATTTTTTTATTTTACATTGCTTTTTAGATATCGCAAATTCGCTTCAGGTAAGTCTTAAAAACTGATTTTGAAAATCAGTTTTTAACTTTAATTTTCAGACTCTTTTTATATACAAATCCGTTTATGAAATTCAATGTTTTCAAGTGTATTCCTTTTATATCTCTTCCCACCACCACAAATCGCAAACTTATAAATTGTAATTGTCGTGACGGCGGCATTTCGTTGTCAGCGTGATGTGTACAGAAAATGCACCATCTTGCCACAAAACATATTTAAGATTTACATATATAAAGTATTTATTCTTTAGTTTTCCAATGTATTTTCAATCGTTTTTTCCGATTTATTATACGAAATTACATATATTAATTCTTATTTTTTCGTAGTAGATATGTAATATATATTTATCTGCTATAAATTTCAAACACTTTTTACATATATGTTTTCCGGTTTGATAATAAAATATATGTAATATACTTTTATTCATCATCCAAGCCCGGATTTCGATGTAAAATCCTCTAGATACATCTGATTCGTCAC
>CAQBGY010000071.1 GCA_948759685.1 uncultured Eubacterium sp. | reverse complement strand
ACCATCTGTCCCCAATTTTGAAGCTCTCCTTATCGCCTGCATCGGGTTCGCCAGGAACCTCTAAAGCCAAAGAAGGATTAGAATGAAAAGTTCTAATCCTTCTGTTTTTTAAGTACTTACGTCCTCTGTGGTGGAAGGATTGGAAGAAGAATTTTCATAGTTTTCAGCTTTTGTTTTACAATTGTTTTACAGTAAAACGGAGAAAAATTGTAATGAAAGCTACGATTAAGATTGAGTTGCGCAAAGATTACGCAACCAAAGAAGGCAAACAGATGGTTTGTCTGCGTTACACTGCTTACCGCCGTTCTACTTTAATTAGTATGAATATAGCGGTTCTACCTAAACATTGGAATAAAGTATCTAATACGGTACGTAGTTCTGAACCTCGTTGTTATTACTACAACAAAGCTATCAGTGAAGTTTATCAAAAGGCTGATTCCATTGTAATGGAGAATTTCTTCACTCCATTACCTATCCCTCAATTCTTGGAACGCCTGAAAGATAAAAATCACGGCAATACGGATTTCTATGTTTTCATAGAGAACGAGATAGAACAGCTAAAACAATCTCGTGCAGCCGGAACGATTTCTAATTATTATAAGCTCATCAATACGATGAAAGAATGGAAGCCTACCCTTTCTTTCGGTGAGATTACTTTGGACTTTATTCAGCAGTTCCATAATCACGAATTGGAAGTCGGTAACATTCTTTCTACTATCTATAAGAAACACTCTAATTTGAAATTCCTGATTGGTATCGCTGTTGATAAGGAGAAGCTGGCAA
The DNA here is from genome assembly GCA_948759685.1 of uncultured Eubacterium sp. The sequence goes on along the minus strand of CAQBGY010000071.1, from coordinate 11,778 downwards.
AGAACCCCTACGAGAAGTTTGAAATCAAAAAGAACATCAAGGCACAGAACAATGATGTGCTTACGGAGGAAGAACTCAAAAGGTTGCAAGCTGTCTATGATAAGAAAGAGTATAGTAAAGGAAAGCAGGAAGTATTAAGAGAGTTCCTGTTTAGTTGCTATACCAGCTTATCCTTTGCCGAGTTATCCGTACTTACCTATTCGGATATCAAGCCGATAACGATTGATACAGGGGAAACGTATTTGATATTATGCAATGAACGTACCAAAACCAGCGTAACTTATAAGATTCCAATTGTTTCGCCAGTAGTGGTGGCTCTGCTTGGAAATGGAGAACCCTGCCAAAAGATTTTCCTGCCTATATCTAATCAGCCGACAAACCGTTATCTCAAAGATATAATGGCTGATTTGAAAATTGATAAAACAATGACCTTTCACCGGGCGCGGCACAGTTTCCGAACGATTGCTGCAAAGAAAGGTATTCGTGACGGGATAGCCGAGCGTATAATGGGGCACGCAGAAGGTAATGACATCAAGGATATTTATACTCACTTGCATGATGAGGATATTGTGAAGGAGATGCGGGATAAATGGGTCGTATAATTTTGGCGCATTTTCTACACTTTCCGCATTTTGATAACTAATGTATTGTATTACTGTTATTTAATAATGCGGATAAAGTGTGAATAAGTTAAAGCTGGCGAAGTAGAAACAGCAGTTAGTCTTTTTCTTTCGTCAGCATTTCTTATATAACAAGAAATGATATTTTATTCGCTGGGTGATATATAAATACATCTTTGTTAATTGTTCATTTTCTGCCTTTTAAATATAGATGGTTGCTTCTTAAAATGCTTTTGGAAAAACTTATTAAAAGCACTTTGAGAATCAAATCCTAACAAATATGCTATTTCAGCAAATGAAATATTCTCCTCTATATATCTTTCTGATAACTCAATAGGGACACTGTTAAGTATTTCTCGATAAGAAGTATTTTCCTTTCGTAATCTTCTCTGCAAAGTTCTTTCACCAAAATTCAAGTTTTGGGCAACAGTTTTAATGTCAACATCAATTGTTGGAAGACATTTTAGAAGGTATTTGCGAATCGCGTTGGATAAATTAGATTCTTGTCCGCGCTCCTTCATTTCAATTATTAACTTCTCGATAATACTCAACAGTTGATTATTTGCTGTTAAGATTGGAAAATCAAGGATGGAACTATCGAATAGCAATGCAAATTCATTTGTTGCGTATTGTATGGGACATTTGAAGTAATTATTCAGTTTGTCATTATCACCTTCTTTATCATAAATAGTACGAATCTGCATCGGCTTTATGCGTTTCCCTGTGAGAGAGTATAGTATTTGTAATGAAATTCCCAATTGGCTTTCATATAACTGTCTTGTGGCTAAAGGATATTTTTTTGCAAATTCTTCATTAATGGTAATCCTGTGAATAAATAGATTTTCATCTATTCTATTAATATATCTATATAGTGGATTTATTGTTGGCGTATGAATATCTGATTTTTCAAAAACTTCTTTCAGTGTAGTACAATTCTCATATAGCTTGTATAACATACCTGCAATTGTCACTGGCACATCAAATCCCTTTTCGAGCCCCAATCTATGATTACCGCTCCTATTTATTACTAATTCGATATAAGAGCCTAATATGTCACTGGAAATTGTAGCCATAGGTTGATTCAGTATCTCTAAATCAACGTTCAAATTTGAAGAAATTTCGAGATTGTCTAATCCCATGTCTTCAAATTGCTTTCTTATAAGGTTAAAAACACTACCTGTAATATACATAATGGTCAATTGTCGTAATTGGACAAAAGTATGACTTGTTTTTCAATTACGCAAATATGAGTTTCGCTAATTTTACACTTTAATTTAATAGGCTTAGTTATTCACATAAACAATTTGCAAAATGAAAATAACCTATAATTCAACTAATTATTATTTAGAACCGTGTAGCAATGGCTTTCTTCTTATTGATGCAGGCTGGCATGGAAAAGTTGAAAAGTTCAAGAATGGATTAAAAATGCTTGGAGTAAAACCTGATGAAATCAAATATATACTTTTGACACATCATCATCACGACCACGTTGCTATAGTTCAAGAGTTAAAGACGATAACAAATGCAAAACTAATCGTTCATAAAAACCAAATTCCATACTTAGAAAGAGGAGTTACTAATACTGTAGATATTAAGCAATATAATAGGGTGTTAAGATTAATAGACAGGTTTACAAAACCATTTATAAAATATAATTATCCTCCTATTACCATAAATAACTATGATACAATTATGTCTGATGATATTAATGACAATATTTTGAGGAATATAGGTGTTGAGGGAAAAATAGTTTCAACTCCCGGGCATAGTAATGATTCTGTTTCAATTTTATTGGATAATGGAACTGCTTATGTTGGTGATTTAGCTATGAATATTAAAAGCATGAAACGCATGAGTGGAATGCCTCTTCCAATTGAAGCAGAAGATTTTGAACAAGTAAAATTTAGTATTAAAAATCTAATCCATTTGGGGGCTAATCTATTCTATCCGTCACATGGAGAGGTGATTACTAAAGAAATGATTGAACGGGTAATATGATAGTTTTGAATGTCAAATAGAGTATATAATTTGATAAATGGTAATGATATGAAAATAAAAAATGTATTTGAGTTAATGTTGATATTTCTACTAACTGTGGGCATTTCATCATGTATAAAAGATGATAATAATGAGAGAGATAAAATTGAGATTGTAACAATGCATGTTTCGTCTGAAACTAAATTTATGAAATTTGTGGACGAAACTCCTGTAGAATGTATGATTGTAACAGTCTCAAATGAACAATCTTATCTCCCATTAGGGTGGATTAATGGCTTTAAATATGAAAAGGGGTATGAATATAGTTTGAAAGTCAAGAAGATAACTCCAGCGCAACCTTTACAAGATGCTCCAAGGGATTTTTATTTATTAATTGAAGTTTTATCAAAAGAAAAAGTATAAAGCTATTTGTGAGGATTGCGAATAGATGTTTTTCTGACTAATAATAAATTGAAAGTTTTTTGAAAATATTGTTACAACAGAGTGTTTTTCGATTATTATCGGAATACTCACAGCGTAAAGTTTCTGCGACAGAGTTTTCGGAAGCGATTGATGAATTGGCTACCCACGTAGCCAATTTCAGTATTAATGAACAGGATAATAGCGTTTTACTACGCTATTTTTCTTTCGGGTTGCATCGTCTCAAATCGTACCGTGTACAGTTTGAGCAAGAAAAAAATGCCTTATTTGCATCTAATTGATGAAGCGATAGGACTAATAGATAACGAAATACGTATTGTAGAATGGCGTATCAAATACCCCGAACAGTTTAAACGGCAACTTGATAAACCACCTCTTTCCCCTCTCTATTTGGCTGACAAAGCAACCCTTATCAACATTATGGAAATTGTCAGCGGTTTGTTCATCTCTAAAAACATCGTATATCAAAATGGTAAACCTGCCTACTTGGTGGATTTGGGAAAAGCCTTTGAATGGCTCTTTAATATCAAGATAGGCGACTATCACCAAAAGCATGAGGATGTGATAAAATGAAAGGCAGGTAAAATCACGGAGTTTCTTAATGGGCTGGCAGACCTTATCCGAAAGGAACATGATAAAAAAGGATATAGATAATCAATAACTTAGCTTCTATTTATAGGGGATTCCATTAGTACCCCTATAATTTATTTACACCCGTTTTCTGAACTTTGCATCATCAATCGATTGACAAACCATAAAGTATAATCAGAAAATGAAGCAACTATGTATATAGAAAATTACGATTTCAAGGAATGGATGCAAAAGCTGTTCGACAAGCTGGACGAACTTTGCAAAGATATGCGGGCTTTGCGCAATGCCGACAAGGTGCTGCCCGAAGATGATAACCTGCTGGATAATCAGGATTTGTGCCTGTTGTTCAAGGTTAGCATCAAAACTTTGCAACGTTACCGTGCTTTGGGCGTATTGCCTTACTTTACCATTAGCGGGAAAGTGTATTACCGGGCTTCGGATGTCCGGGAGTTTATAAAGGAAAGGTTCAGTTCGGTAACGCTACGCAAGTTTGAGAAAGAACACGGTTCGGACAAAAAGTAAGCTAATAAGCCGGAGCAGACAAGTGATTACCCAATGCTCCGGCTTATTGTTTTAGGGCTTGCCTAATTTGCCTGCTTCTTCCTTTAACTGTTCGGCTTGTTCATTCAGTAACCTTGCCCTTTCCAGTGCTTCCGCTTGCTTCCTACTGCGATATTCAAAATCAATAACCGTATCTGTCAAGTCCTGAATGAAAGTGTTGTCCCGTTCCCTGATAAATTTTAGTTCCAATAGATTAAGTATATCCCCGTCCGCTTTTCCTTTCATCAGGAGATAACGATATTTTATATCATTGTCCTGTAACTGCTGCATGCGTTCCGTAAAACGAACATTCAGGATTAACGAAGTAATGCCGATAACTATTCCTGCTGAAAAAAGAAAGAACTTTGGTTGTAGATAGGGAGTTATCCGGCTTAGGATTTTATCATATAACGAAACGGGGTCTACCTTTTCCTGTTGCTGGGTGTCTGTCGGAAACAATGGCTTTAGTTTCTCTTTGAAATACCTGTGCGAAGTCACAATCATTCCCTTTATATCATCAAGGTCTTGTTTCTGATTATCGGACTGTCCTTTCTTGATATTGGTGATTTGGTTCAAAATCTCCTGCACCGTATTTTCGGAAATAGCGGGTTTATTCTGTATCTCCAAAATACGCTGTTCGATTACATCCAGTCGGTTTATCATTTCCTCCCGGCTGGCTGGTGCTACTTGTTGTTCCTGCTTCTCTTTCAATTCCGTAACCATAGAGAGCAGTCCCTCCAAAATCAAATTGTCTTCCATACGTCTATAACTTAAATTGTCGTTTCTTTTTCTTCTTCTTTCTCAATTCGGGATTGTTGGGTGTATCATCAACCGGAGAGGATGAAACGGAGAACAAACCGCCCAAACCTGTTATCAGTGAATCATTACTTTTATTTGTAGCTGGCTCCTGAACTGGTGTGTAAATTGTCTGCTTGTTGTTTCCGGCTGTCGTCAGTCCTGCATCCCCGAAATATTTATCCAGTTTGGAAAAACTGAAACTGCGGTCAATCTCCGAACCTTTAAATGTGTATTCACCTTTGGAAAAGGAAATACCCTGTATCTCATCCGTCTGTCCTTTGCGCTTGAAATGAATGCTGATACCTTTTTCTGCCAATTGATTTTGTAATTGCTGCCAGTTCCTTGATTTCCCGATTTCGTTCTTTACAGCCGTGTAAATCTCATACTTTGATTTATCCGGCTCTTTCAAACGGTGTTGTTTCACTTGCTCTTTCCCATCAGCAAAGTAAAGCCTGTGTTTTGCTTTCAGCTTCTTACAAACCTGCTCGTTTCGGTACATATCGTTTTTGTCGGAAATGGTCTTACCATTATTGTCTATCCGGTTGAAAACGATATGTACGTGGGGATGTTCTCGGTCTTGATGTCGCACAATGATATACTGCGTATCGGTAATTTTCATTTCTTTCATGTATTCCTGCGCCAACTGTGTCATCTTCTCATCCGTTAACTTCGGTGCATCCACTGCCGAATAACTTAACGCAATATGTCCGACTGGCTTCTTTAAGTTGGGATTCATTTCTGTTTGCGTGCAAAAGCTGCGGATAATATCTTGCTTGCTCTCTGTTAGCACTCCCTCCGCATGAAGCAAAACCGCCTGTTCCTTATCCAACACATAATTTACACAGCCCTTAAATCCGCTTCCCTTTTTTATTTTTCCAATCATCCGATAGCTGGTTTATAATTTCGATTATCCTATTCTTTAGCTTCACCAGTTCCACGGCTACGAGTGCGAAACCTCCGGCATTGGCTCGGTGTGCCAGTTGGTTTATATTGTTGGCTTCCCCTGCCAGCTTGCGGATTGTGTCTGCATCCTGCCTGTTCAGCCGGGGTGTTATCTCTGCCGAAACTACCGCTTGCCGGACGTACTCGCTAACAGGTAAACCGGATTCTCCGGCTCGCCTCTTGATTGCGTAATATTGAAGTTCCGTCAGCTTCGTACTGACTACCCGTTTCTGTTTGTCTATCCGGTTCTTTGCCGGGCGACCTCCTGATTTGTTCCTTATCTCTGTCATACGTTTTACTTATTAGTTGAGTATCTTAAAAATTGCGACCAACGGGAGAAATTTTCTTTGCGGACGAGCAAAGCAAGGGTTTCGGTCTACCGAAACATAACCTTGCTCCCCAAAATCACATCGCTTACTGTTGGTGCATTGTGCCTGTTCTACGTTTTACAACCGCCTGCCTTTTTTTCTTTTTTCACCGGGAGATTGTTTGCTTTTCTCTTCCGGTTGTTGATGCTTGACAGGCTGTGTTTGCTTCTCCGGTTGTTGCATCTTCTCCGCTGTTTGCTTGCACAAGTAGTCGTTCAAGTCCTTATGTCCTGTGTATAGGTGTGATGAATCACGCACACGCCAGCCGTATTCCTTTTGTATGGTTTCGACAGCTTTTCGCCCTGCTTCATCATTATCTAAAAGACAGTGTATTTTCTCGTACTCTCCTAAAGGGTACAATGCTTTATCCACATTGGCGGTTGAGTTCAGGATAATATAATCCTGCCAGTCGATACAAGGATAAGTCGGGCTGTTCTTATGCCGGATGGTAAGGAAAGAAAGGTAGTCCATAAATCCCTCGAACACAAAACAACTATCATTCTTTTTTCCTGCAAATTGTATGCGTGTTATATCTTTTGGTGAGGTGCTGCCCTTGTAACCGGGATTGCGAAGTTCATACCCTCCAGCATTGTTCCTGAAAGCAAGTGCAAAGAGAGGCTTCCCGTTTACACGGTAATACATCTCTTGCACATAGTCTGCCGCCACTTCGGGCGAAATGCTCCGGCTTTTCAGGTAGTTAATGAGTGCTGGATTCTGTAACGTTTGAATTTTACGAATTTCTATCGGATTGGCTGGTTGCTTTCTTTCTTCTTTTGCCGGGTTTCTCTCTGAATGCCCTTTCCCTTGAAAAGAAAAAGTATTGGTGGCGTAATAGCCCTGTTCCAGTCGGCTGATAGCTCCGTAAGCATTGCATCCGTATTGTTTCATCACAAGGTCGATGAGTGAACCGCCTTCACCTGTTCCAAAGTCACACCAAAGGTTGACACCGTAGTCTACTTTGAAACTGGGGGTATTGTCCTGCCGCAATGGGCTGCGGTACATACCATAATAAAGTTTATCCACTATAGGCAGAATGCCCAATGATTCTAAGTAATCCTTGATACTTATATTGTTAGCTTCTTGATAAGTCATAATCTTTTTTATTTTCGCCTTTTTAAATAGTGGCATAAAGTGTGGCGATTCCTACTTTTATGCGCACGTGTACACTGTTGATAATCAATAAGTCATAAATGAAAATGTGGAAAGTGTGAGAAATGCGGATTTCATTAAATCAGCTTCTTGTACTTTCCGTGCTTGACATTCTCAAATAGTATTCCCTTCTTATCTGCCAAAAAACGTTTGAAAGAATCCATTGAGATATTTTGCTTTTGAGCAATAGCAATGCCTTCACCTGTGGAAAATTCCATAGGTAAAGCATTATACAACACATATTTATCTGTAGTTAATTGCTCTAATGCAGCCGAAGAGTTTGTTATGCCTTGTACTCTTTTTGCTGTAATGCGGAAATATTCAACTATTGATATTGCGCCTTTTACGCTTGTACTATCTATTTCTACTTTATCGCTTTCATCACAAGCCCATCGTGAAAGCTGCAATATCAAACTAAAGCGTATAACATATATATCCAGTTTGCTATATATCCCAACCAATACTTCATCCATTTCGCTATTACATAAATCAGTGTTTTTATGTTGCCAGTGATAAAGTAATTTACGGGCTTCTGTACTAAAAGTAAGTAGATTAGGAACGAGTTCTCCATCTTCATCAGTCACACATTGGATATCAGTTAATTTTTTTACAATTGCAGCCCAAAGTGGGGCTATACTTGTAGATAGTTCAAGCTCGTTCCAGTATTCTTTTTTCAGATTTGGTGGAAAAACAAACAAAATGCGGTCTATAAAACCGTTCTCGCTCCGTTCTCCCTTTGCCAATTCTTTGAGTAGTCCCTTTTGTATCGTGCCAATCACAGAAATAAAAGAGTGCTTGATAAAAGCCGAATTTTTATTTCCCTGTCTATCCAATATAATAGGTTTCCCGCTAAAAACAGATAACCAAAACTGCTCTTCCGAACCACTATTATAGCGATTAAAGTTTTTGAGCCAAGACATCAACTCGTCAACGTACAGGCAGATTCCTCTTTTATTATCTTGATGGATGGTAATAAGACGTTCAGGAGTAATATCCGATACGATGAATTTTTTCAATACGGGTTCTTCCGCTTGTTCTTTATCTTCTTTCTCTTTTTTAGAAGCAAGAATGTATTTTTCATATTCTCTTCGTTCTTTCTGATATTTTACGGATGATTTAATATCCTGTTCAAACAATGGCTGCATGGCAAAACTAAGAGGATGGCTCTTGTTTACTCCTGAACGTCCGATGATTGCCATATATAAAATGGCACGTTCATTCCAGCCTTCCTTTACCTTTGCTACAAAGTTGTTACCGATTCCTACGGATAGGGTAAAACAGATAGCAGAAGCAATAAAGTCTGTTGGATAGCTTAAAGTCGCCTTCGTTTCGCTTATAATTTTCCTTATCGGTTCAGGGAAAACATCTACAGGGAAAACATCTTCTTCTTTTAGCTCTGATATGCAGATATTTGTTTCTTTGGATATTGTCATGTCAGTTCTTTATTGGGTAGCGTTCCTTTGCAGAAACGCTACCATACTCTTTCAAGTGGTGGATGAAAAAGAATTTAGTTCAACTTTTAGTTTAGTAATTAACCTTACTTGTTATTATACTCTTTAATAGAACTCTCAAAAATTCGGTTATCAGCAGTAGCCTTTAATACACCAGCCGCCACAAGGTCTGAGATTTTCTTGTGTGAGCGTCCCATCATTCTGGCTACTTGGTTAATACTATAAGTCTTCTCTACATCCGATTCAGGAGGCTTTGGTAACTTCTTATCCAAAACTCTTTCCATTATCTTTTCGATAGCGGATTCTGTAGTTACAATTACTGTTTCCATACTTCTATTTTTTTAATTAGAAAATCTGTTTATTATTTGAACACTAAATTATATTTCTTATCTTTGATGCTGCAAATATAGAAATAATATGTTTAAAGCTAAACTAATAGTTTAGTATTTAACTTTTAAATACAATTATATGGTTCATCTTGAAAGAATAAAGGAGTTGTGCGAAAAGAAAAACGTAACAATGAAACAGGCTGCCATCGAATTAGGTATGACAGAGCAGAGCTTGCATAAAATCATCAAGGCAAATTCAACTAAAATAGATACATTATTAAGTATATCTCAATACTTTAACGTAGAACCTGCTTATTTCTTTGATAACTATTTGGCTGGTGCATCAGATGGTGTTTACATCAGTAAAAAAGAACTGGATGGACTTATTAAAAAGGTAATAGCTTACTCGATTCATGGCTTCGGGCTGGTAAAACTTGAATGGGATACTATGGAACAAAAGTTTAATTCTTATTTCGATAGACTAAAAAAACAGTATAGTCCTGATGCCTCGGATTTGAAGTATATTTCTTCTTTGCTGGAAACAGATGTTCATATCACCGATAAAACAACTCCTAAAGATGTGGCACGAGTATTGATGACCAAAGATGAATTTGATTTCACTTCTACCTATTATTACGGTATCCGCAGAATGGAAGTACAGGAAGAACTTCAAAAAATCACAGCCTTTTTGGATAAACATAATATTCCAATATCCGATTCCATCAAGAAAGATTTAGATGAACTTAAGGGTAGGATTAAGTATTATGAAGGTAAGAGTATTATAGGAAACAATAAGATTTGACCATAAGCTATGGAACAGATATTTAATAAAGAACAACAGGAGAAAGCGCAGTTCATATTGAATCATCCTTTGGCGAAGCTATCGGATTTGCGCTCAAATGAGATAAAGGATTTAGCCGTAGTGTGGTGCTACTATTCCGGTAAGATAGAGGGAAATACCTATACTTATGTAGAAACAGAAGCATTGCTTAAAGATGGCATTACTTCTGAAAAGAAGTATGAGGATGCCAAGATGTTGAAGAATTTGTATAATACTTTCATCTCTGAGTTGGAATATATCAATAAAGGGAAAAATCAGGAAGTGATTGATGAACGTACCTTATTCAGGGTACATCAATCCATATCTACAGGTTTGGTTTCTGATGAAGAATCAGGTTATTTAAGAACAAGGGCTGTTCGTATTAGTGGTACGGAATATATACCGCCAAAAGACTTGCATGACATCCGGGCAAAGTTGAATGAAATACTATATCAACAGGAACAATATACAAATTCATTGGAACGAGCCGTTTACCTTCATTGCAACATTGCCAAACTGCAACCTTTCATTGATGGGAACAAACGTACCTCCCGAATGGTAGAAAGCATTGCATTAATGAACGCTGATATTATCCCTGTTTATTCTTCAAGGGATGCTGATATATTGAATTATAGGAAAGGGTTAATTGCCTTTTATGAAACGGGAGATTATTCTTCGTATGCTGATTATTTCCTGAACAAACAAGTAGAACGAATTAAAGAGATAGAATAATCATGAATGAAGATATAAATGTTATGCTGAATGAGGTGGATGTTCTCAAAGAACAGCTATCATCTTTGCGTCCATTGCCCGAAGAAGCCTTGAAAAAGATTCAGGATGCTTTTGATATTGAATACACTTATGAAAGTAACCGCATAGAAGGTAATACGCTCACTTTGCAGGAAACAGCCCTTGTCGTGAACGAAGGTGTTACCATTTCCGGAAAGTCCATGCGTGAACATTTGGAAGCAATCAATCATGCGGAAGCTATCAGTTATATTAAAGATATTGCTAAACAAGATATAGAGATAAGCGAGCGCACCATCAAAGAGATACACGCCCTTATTCTTCATGGGATAGACCGTGAGAATGCCGGAAAGTATCGCACTGTTCCGGTGATGATTTCCGGTAGTACGCATATGCCACCGCAACCTTATCTGATAGAGAAGCTGATGGAAGATTTCATTCACTGTTTCAAGCAAATGGAAGCTGAAAATGTACATCCTGTTCTTATAGCTGCCTATCTGCATGATGAACTGGTGCGGATTCATACGTTTATAGATGGTAATGGGCGCACTTCTCGCTTGTTGATGAACTTGTATCTTCTTCGTCATGGCTATGTTATTATTACTCTGAAAGGTAGTAATGATGCAAAGGTAAGCTACTACATGGCTTTGGAAAAGTCGCACACGGAACATTTACCGGAAGAGTTTCAGAAAGTGGTAGTTGAAGCCGAGATAGCTGCTTTGCGGAAGTATCTTTCTATCATGACTTAGGTTCACTTTTAAAGAAGAAATAGAATAAATCTTTCCATTTTTTCTTTGCAAATCATAATTATCAGTTTATCTTTGTGATTATTAATAAACGATTTAAACAGAATATTTGTTTTACAATTGTTTTACAGTAGCAAGACTAAAAAGATTCTAATTATCTGGAAATAAAGGGATTATCTTGTCGGTTTAAAATCCGCCAGGGAGCCAATGCCCTTCATCCTTGTGTATGAAAATCTGTATCGGAGTGATACCCCAACGC